>JALOTV010000085.1 GCA_025457685.1 Opitutaceae bacterium | reverse complement strand
TGCCGGCGCGGGATTTGTTGCTCACGCTGGGATTAAGCGCGCGAGACGAGACGGGGGTGATCCTGGGGCGGATGCGGCTACTCGAAAAGAAGGAGGACGCCGACGGGTTTCGTCGTCTCACCCAGAGTGTGGCGGTGAAGGGGCAGGCGGGGCGGCCGGATGCGGGCGAGCTTTATGATTTGTTCGCGCGCGGCGTGGCGGGATCGCGCGGGACGTGGGGTTTGATCATGCGCAAGGTGCAACGCGAAGTGGAGAAGCAGCAGGCGCTGGCGGCGAAAACGGCGACGAAGGAGGCGGCGAAATGAAACGCGTGATTCCCGGGGCGATGGGATTGTTTTTAGCGATGGCGTGGGCGGGCGGGTCGTGCGCGAACGCGGAGGCGACACCGCCGGTGGTCACGTGGACGGCGGAGTGGAGCAATCGGTTCGCCGGCGAGGGAGGCGTGTGGGTGTTTGCGTTGACGGTGAGGGAGGGCGTGGTGAGCGGGACGGTGTTGGTGGAGGGCGTTTCGTATGCCGTAGAGGGAATGCGCGAGGGGACGTGGTGGGAGCTGACTTGGAAAAACGCGGCGGGGCGTGTGACGCAGGTGCGCGCGGCGGGTGGCGAGGCCGAGTGGCGCGGCACGGTGCTGAGTGGCGGCGATGGCGGGTTGGTGGCTTATGCTCGGATGCGGGCACGGCGCACGGAGTGACCGAGGCGCCGGCCGGCCCCGGTTAAGTGTATTTTAGCAGGATCTTGTTGAATGCGCCGATGCGGCATCACTCCGATTGCTACGCCTGCATAGGCCGCGTCTACTCGACGCCGGTCTCGCCCCGGCGGTCGGCGACCTGGCGCGCGTGCAGGCTGGCCGGTTCGACCGGGTGGCCGTGTGATTCCCAGTAGCCGTCGCTCCAGCCGTATTGCTCCATGTTCCAGTCGTGGTGCGGGCCGCGCGTGCGCTCCCCGACGTGGCCGATGGCCCAGTTTTGCGCGGTGGGCGGTTGCTCGGCGATCAGGGCGCCGCGGGTGTTCCACGCCACGTAGTTGACCGCCGCCCAGCCGTGGCCGGAGCCCATGCCGAGACGATTCATGAGCGCGATGGACCGGGACTCCCGCACGTTGTCGTAGAGGCCGCCGACCGACCAGCGGTGGTGCGCCTCGCTGTTTGTGAGACTGCCCTCCGCGACGGAGTCGGTGAACACGTTTGGACCGGCCACGCGGGAGTTGACCACGAAGGCGTGGCGCATGTGCAGCGCGTAGCAATTTCGGACCAGGCCGTTTTGGCCGCTGAAGTGAAAGCCGTAGCGGCCGACATAGACGCCGCTTTCCTTGTGGGTGCGGCCGGTCGCTTCGTAGCCGATCCCGGAGTAGAACGAGCGATCCGCCGCGAGCGCGGAGCTGTTTTGAAGGGTGACGCCCAGCGAGTCGCGCCCGGTCTGGAACGTGCCGCCCACGTTGGGCGTGAAGTGCTCGGCCACGACACGGTCCACCCAGGCGTCGCGCACGCGGTTGAGCACGACGAACTGGTCGGCGTGGCGCGTGTCGTCTCCACCGGTCGCATCGATCCGCCAAAACGAGATCGCGCGCAGATGCTCCACCCCGATGTCGCGGATGCGGCCACCCTCGGTGAAGCGGCGCACGCAGCCTCCGCCCCAGCGGCGCTCGACGGCGCACACGAGACCGGAATCAAGGGTGATGCGATCGCCGTCGATGGCCGTGATGGTGTATTGAAAAAACAGGCTGAACGGCGACCACTGCACGGTGCCCGGACGCTCCGGAATCTGGTTCATCTTGATGGCCGAGATCCACTCCGCGTTGCCGCGGCGCTCGAGCTGGAGGGTGTCGCCGACCTTGAAGTGCGCGGGCTCGGAAACATGGAACCAGCGGCGGCCGACCGGCACGTAGTCGTCGAGGATTTCCGCGCGGCTACCTTCCTCGACCTTGATGCCGGTCTTGCCGCCGAGGGAGAGGAGGGGGCGGTGTTTCGGGCCGGTCGCGACGAGCAAGGTGGCCGTGGTGTCGCGCTGGGTGGCGCGCCATTGGTCGAGGGTCAGGTTTTGCGCGGGATCGAGCAGGGGCGTGTGGGCCGGGCCCGCGCCGACGCCGCGCAGCACGACGCCGCTTTGGCCGATGCGGAGCGTGCCCTCGATTTCATAAAGGCCGGCCGCGAGCTCGATCGCGCCGCGAAATCCATTCGTGTCGGGTTCGCGGGCCGAGACCTCGTCGATGGCGGCCTGCACGCGCCGGGTGGCGTCGCCCGGGGCGGGTTGCAGGCGCAGCACGGTGGGCACGCGCGGCAAGTCGGACCCGCCGCGATAGCCCGCGCCGGAAAAGTCCGGGAGGCGGTTGCCGAGCACATCGGGGATGTAGCGCATGCGTCTCTTCGGGCCCGGGTGGGCGATCTTGCTGTGCTGCGCGGGCAGGGCTCCGGCATCGAGCACCGCGAAGGACGAGGTGGTGCGAAACGTCGCGGCGCCATCGTCGAGGATGCGCAGTTCGAGGTGGTAAACGCCCTCGGGCGGCAGCGCGCCATCGAGCGTAACCGTGTGTGGTTCGCCGGCGGTCAACGGGCTCGGGGCCAAGCGCTGGATCACCGCTCCGGTTTCGGTGCAAACCAACGCGCTCTCCAGCGTGCCGGCGGCGGGCGAGCGCACCGTCCATGCGGGCAAGGCACCGCCGGGCGCGATGATGGCCGGGTAGCCGACGCGTTGGTCGAGGGTCGGGTGCACAACCGTCACCTCCGCTTCGGCGCCGTGCAGCGCGAAGGGGCAGGCCAGGGCCCACGCTACGATGCATGGCCAGGAACGTGGAATGAGTTGAGTGAAGCGAAACATACGGGGGGTGTGGGTGGGGTGGGCGTTACTTGAGCGGGATGACGATGTTGCCGGATTTGGTCATGTGGGCAAAGCCGCCCGGGCCGTCGCCGACCGCGCCGATGAGGAAAGCCGGCCGATCGTTTTCGAAGAGGAGGAACGGGCGTTCGAGTTGGCCCATGATCTCGGTCTTGCCGTCGTCGAAGGTGAGCCGGCGCGTCCATGCCTTGGGGCGGGGCGCGAGCCGCCATTGGACGCCGTCCTGAGAGAGCGCGTGCACGCCGGCGTGTTTCTCGCCGACGATGCGGCCGGTCATGTCCTTCGCGATCAGCTCGTAGCCGCCCTCGGCATTTTGCCACACGAAGGGGTCCTCGACCTCGCCCAGTTTGTCGGGGCCGAAGACGGGCCCGTCGCCCACCACGGCGTAGGGGCCGCGGAAGTGGGGCGCCCTGGCCACGCCGAGCATCATCGGGCTGTGTGATCCGTCGGGCAGGTAGCGCCGCGCCTTGAAGACCAGCAGCACCGAGCCGTCGGCATGGACGACCGGTGCGGGGTTGGAGGTGAGGAAACTGTAGAAGGTGCCGGGGCGTGTTTCCAGGATGGGCCGGTCGGCGCGTTCCCACGGTCCGTCGAGGCTGCGCGAGGTCGCGAGGCCGATGCGTTTGTTGGCGCGCGCCACGATGCAGCGCGGATTGCCCAGCTCGAATTTCTCGCCGCGCGGCGCGTCGCCCAGCGGGTTGGTCGAGCCCATGTAGAACATCAGGTAGGTGTCGCCGTGACGTCGGATGGTGGGGTTGTGCGTCGCGCGTCCGTCCCAATACTCCGGGCCGCGCGCGGGCAGCGCGACCGCCCGAAATGCATAGGGGCCCTCGGGCGTGTTGGAGACCGCGTGCACCACCTCGGAGTTGGTCATCCAGCCGGGGTGAAAGGTGATGTCCTTGGGCCAGCGCGAGGCGAACATGTGATACCTGCCGTCGTCGCCACGGATGACCGAGGCGTCCCAGCACCAGTAGCCTTCCATCCAGAATCCGCTGTCGCGCTTCACGACTCCGAGCGCGGGAAAATCTTTGGCTTGGGCGGTCATCGGAAGGAGGGACGTTAAGCAGAGCGCGAGAACGTGGCGGAGCATGGGGTGGGGGAGTGACCGGCGGCCGCTCTCGTCGCTGCTCGACGCGGGGCGGGCGGAGCGCAAAGCGAAGCGGCTTTGGTGGGTGCGGGGTGGGGCCCAGACCGGGTGTAGGTCGCCGAGATCACAAGCGCCGAGGTGTGAGGTTAATTTCAGGGCCGATTGTGGGCAAAGCGGGCGCACGAGCCGCTTTCACACGCGCCGGGTATATCCCATCAACCGGAGCATGCGCGCTCGCGGAAAATTCGCCCCGCGCCGCCACGGGTTTTGCCCCCAGAAGCATGAACCGGCTTGCTAGGTGGAGGCGCATGGCTGGGAGTCGGGGGATGAACTTACTTCGCGTGTCGGCGGCGATGGGTCTCTTGAGTGTGAGCGGAGCGATGGCGGCGCCGGGCGCGACCGTGGAGCCGGTGGCGGATGCGGCCGGCGCGGTCGTCTTGAAGCACAACGGCGGGTGGTGTTGGTATCAGGACCCGCGGGCGATCGTGCTGCGGGATGGCACCCTGGTGTTCAACACCATCGCGGGCGACGATGGTGAGGGCTCGGACGCGGGCGACCTCTGGGTGAGCGCGTGGAAACCCGGCGCGGACACGGTGGCGCACTTCGAGTTGCACGATCGGTTTCATCGCGACGACCACGACGTGGCGGCGCTGCTGGAGCGGCCGGACGGGCGGATTTTGGCGGTTTACGGCAAACACAACAACGATCCCTTGCAGCGCTGGCGCATCACCACGGCCGTGGGCGAGATCGCCGCTTGGACGCCGGAGCAGACGCTGGATGTCGGTGCGAAATACACCTACAGCAATCTGTATCGCCTGCCGGCGGAAGGCGGCCGGATTTATAATTTTTCGCGCACGCGCGGGTTTAATCCGAACTGCACGATTTCCGAGGACGAGGGCGAGACCTGGCGCTATGGCTGGCGCCTCATGTCGTGGACGGCGCAGGATCTCGCGGGCAACGCCGGGGCGAGCGGGATCGACGGGCGGCGGCCTTACCCGCGCTATGTGTCGAACGGACGGGACACGATCCACTTCGTGACTACGGAGGATCATCCGCGGGCGTTCGATAATTCGCTGTTTCACGGTTTTTACCGGGCGGGCAAACTGTGGGATTCGGCGGGCAACGTGCTGGGCGAGCCGCAGCCGGACGGCACCTCCCGCCTGCGGCCGGATTCGTTCACGCGCGTGTTTCAGGGCGGATCGGATGCGGTGGCGTGGACGGTGGACCTGGAGCTCGCGCCGGACGGGTCGCCGGTGACGGTGTTTTCGGTGCAGCGCGGCGGCGCGGACTTCCGGGGCAAGCGCGGGGCGGACGGGGATGGCACGGATCATCGCTACCATTATGCGCGGTTCGACGGCGGCCGGTGGGTGGAGCATGAAATGGCGTTTGCGGGCAGCCGCCTGTATGCGAACGAGGACGATTACACCGGACTCGCCGCGATCGATCCGCAGGATCCGAACGTGGTGGTGATTTCCACCAATGCCGACCCCGTGAGCGGCGCGCCCTTGATCAGCACGGCCGATGGGCAGCGCCATTGGGAGCTGTATCGCGGTCGCACGGCGGATGGCGGGGCCACATGGACATGGACGGCGCTGACGAAAAATTCCACGCGGGATCAGCTCAGGCCCATCATCCCGGACCACCCGGGCGGGCCGCGCATCATCCTGTGGCTCGCGGGTGATTTAAAGACGTATACCGACTATCGGCTGGATGTGTGCGCCCTCGTCGAGGCGCGGTGAACGGCGGGTGCGTGTGGTCGGACGGCGGGGTCCAGGCCCGGAGGATAAGCCCGGTCTTGTCGCCGCGCGGGTTCTCGCCTCGCCGCGGGCGGCGGGTTCGGGCAAGTTCAGGCGATCATGCATGATACCTTGATTCCGCTCCTGGGCGAAAGGCTCGGGGCTCATCGCGTGCTGACGGCGCGCGAGGACATCCTGCCCTACGGCTTCGACGGCACGGCGACGCTGAGGGGCCGGCCGCGGGCGGTGGTATTCCCCCGCGACGCGGCGGACGTCTCCTTCGTGCTCGGGCTGGCCCGGGCGGGCGGGGTGCCGGTGGTGACGCGCGGCAGCGGCACCGGCCTCTCGGGCGGGAGCGTGCCGCACGAGGGCGCCCTGGTGCTGTGCCTGGCCAAGATGGATCGTATCCTGGAAGTGGATACGGCCAATCTCGCCCTGCGCGCCGAGGCGGGGGCGATCACGCAGAAAATCCACGAGGCGGCGGACGCGGCCGGACTTTTTTACCCGCCCGATCCGGGCTCGATGAAGATCAGCACCATCGGGGGCAACGTGGCGGAAAACTCGGGCGGGCTGCGCGGCCTGAAATACGGGGTCACGCGTGACTACGTGATGGGCATGGAGGTGGTGCTGGCCGACGGCTCGATCTGCTGGCTGGGCTCGAAGTGCGTGAAAGACGTGGCGGGCTACAACCTGCGCGATCTTTTCATCGGCAGCGAGGGCACGCTCGGGGTGGTCACGCAGGTGTTGCTGAAGCTGCTGCCCAAGCCGGCGGCGCGGCGCACCATCCTGGCGACCTTCGGCGCGATGGACGAGGCGGCGGGGGCGGTGTCGGCCATAATCGCGGCCAAGATCATCCCGTGCACCCTGGAGTTTCTGGACCGCACGACGATCCGCTGCGTGGAGGATTTCGCCCGGGCGGGTCTGCCGCGCGAGGCGGCGGCGGTGCTCTTGATCGAGGCGGACGGGCATCCGGCGGCGGTGGCGGACGAGGCGGCGCAGATCGAGGCGTTGTGCCGCGCGCAGGGCGCGACCTCGGTGAAGTGCGCGGCCGACGCCGCCGAGTCGGCGCAGCTGGCGAGCGCGCGACGCAGCGCGTTTTCCGCCCTGGCTAGGGTGCGGCCGACCACGATTCTGGAGGACGTCACGGTGCCGCGCAGCGAGCTGGCGGGCATGGTGCGGGCGGTCGAGGCGGTGGCGCGGAAGCACGGGTTGACCATCGCGACCTTCGGGCATTTCGGGGACGGCAACCTGCACCCCACGATCCTGACCGACGAGCGGGACGCGGCGGAGATGCACCGGGTGGAGCTGGCGCTGGCGGAGATCGTGGAGGAGACGCTGCGGCGCGGCGGCACGATCACGGGCGAGCACGGGGTGGGGCTGGCGAAAAAGCCGTTTTTGCGGCGCCAGCTCGGCGACGCGTCGTTCGAGTTGCTGCGGGTGGTGAAGCGCGCCCTCGATCCGGACGGGTTGCTCAACCCGGGAAAGATTTTCGACTGAGCCGAGCCTCTGGAGCCACACGATGAAGAGCCTGCGCGAAATGGACTACTCGGTGCTGCAGCAGTGCATGCATTGCGGCATGTGCCTGCCCTCCTGCCCGACCTACGAGGAGACGAAGCTGGAGCGGCATGGCCCGCGCGGGCGCATCGCCCTGCTGCGCGCGGTGGCGGACGGGGAGCTGGAGGTGACGAAGGCGCTGGGCGAGGAGATGTATTACTGCCTGGGCTGTCTGGCGTGCACCACGGCGTGTCCGGCGGGCGTGGACTACGCGGCGCTGTTCGAGACCGCGCGGGCGGAGGTGGAGGACGCGCGGGTGCTGGCGACGCCGACACGGAGCGCGGTGCGGTGGTTTGCGCTGCGGCTGGTGTTCACCCGGCCGCGCCTGCTGCGTGCGCTGGGCCGCGGCCTGCGCTGGTGGCAGGCGAGCGGCTGGGCGGAGCGCGCGCGGCGGGCTGGGCTGATGAATTTGCTGCCGGAAAACCTGCGCCGGCTCGAGCCCCAGGCGCCGGTGATGCGGGCGAGGTTTTCCCACGAGTTGATCGCACCGGTGGAGCGGCCGGAGCGGGTGCAGCGGCGGGTGGCGGTGCTGACCGGCTGCGTGCAGGATCTGGCGTATTCGGAGGTCAACCGGGCCACGGTGGATGTGCTCAAGGCAAACGGGTGCGAGGTGTTGACCCCGCCGGTGCAGCCGTGCTGCGGCTCCTTGCATGCGCACAACGGCGACGTGCGGACGGCGCGCGAGCTGGCGCGGCGGCAACTGGACCTGATCGATCCCGGCGCGGTGGACGCGATCATCTCGAATGCGGGCGGGTGCGGCTCGCATCTGCGCCACTACGACCGGTTGCTGGCGGATGATCCCGTGTATGCGGCGCGGGCGGCGGAGTGGTCGCGCAAGGTGCGCGACGTGGCGGAGTATCTGGTGGAGATCGGATTTCGCCTGCCTCGGGGCGGGGCGGGTGCGAGCGGCGAGGGGGGCAACTTGGCGGTGACCTACCACGAGTCCTGCCACCTGTGCCACGGGCAGGGCGTCAGCCGTCAACCCCGCGAGCTGTTGCGCGCGATCCCCGGCGTGGAACTGCGGGAATGCGCGGAGGCGACGACGTGCTGCGGAAGCGCGGGCATCTACAGCCTCACCCAGCCCGAGACGGCGGACCGTCTGCGTGAGCGCAAGTTGTGGCATCTGCGCGCCACGGGCGCGGCGGTGGTGGCGACGGGCAATCCGGGTTGCCAATTGCAGATTGAAAATGGCTATCGGGCGGCCGGCGAGCAGGGGCCCGAGGTGGTGCATCCGGTCGTGCTGCTGGCGCGGGCCTACCGGGAGGAGTCGGGCGAAGTGCGGAGCGTGTGAGCGTCGGTAACGGGTCTAAACAGGCGACGTCAGATAACGGCGGATTATTGGCAGATACGCAGATTTCAAAAAACGAAGACCGGTGTAGTGTGTGGCCACGATAAACAACCGGGACCTACCCCTTTCGGTCCCGACTCTGTTGCCCCTCCTACCCACACCCATGCACTTCAAGCGCCGTCATCCTTCGGCTGCGAAAGCAGCGTTCACCCTGATCGAGCTCCTCACGGTCATCGCGATCATCGGCATCCTTGCCGCCATCATCATCCCCACCGTCGGTTCCGTGCGTAGCAGCGCCCGGGCCGCCCAGGCGGTGAGCAACATCAAGCAAATCGGCATGGGCACCTTGCTCTATGCGCAGGAAAACCGCGGCGCCATCCTGGGCCAGGGCGATGAGTCCGGCACCGGCTTCAAGTATTTCGAACTCACCATGCGCCAGTGGGCCACCTACCTCGGCAGGTCTCCCGCTGGAAACATCGAGCGAGTGAATGCCGTGATCGGTCAGGTCCGCGATCCGCTGGTTCCCGACGAGCCCGCTTTCCTCCGTTCGGGTTACAAAACGACCTGGGCGTTGAATCGTATCTTCAATGTTCAGAAGGGTTATCAGGCGCAGGGTCTGGCCACTTCCCAGGACTCGGATCGGTTCCGCAATCTGGCGGAATTTACCGACCCCTCCCGCACTATCTACGCCCTGAGCGGTGGCTACGAGTTTGGTGCGCCGGCGATCTTGAACGCGGACCTTATGATTCCCCCGACCCGCCCGCAGCAGATTTACTACATGCATCGCAAGGGTCGCGCCACGCCGGTTCTGTTTTTGGACGGCAGCGCGCGGCTGATGGACTACCCGATCGACGGCAAGCTCACCAAGTTGAGGGAATTCAACTAAATCCCAATCGGCCAACGTCTCTTGTTCGGTTCGTGCGCGAGCGCTCCGCGGGTGCCCAGCTTCCACGAGTCTGTCTGCGCGCAACGTCACCCGTGTGAAACCAAGCGACGCATTTCGTTAATCCCGAGGGCGGCCTTGTCGCGCAGGCTGTCGCAAACGACCCGACCATTTACACCCAAAACCAAGTCACCCTTTCCCCCGAATCTAATATGAAATCCGTGAAACTCAAAAAATACGCCGGCAACCCCATCCTTGGTCCGGTCGCCGACAGCGCCTGGCAGGCCTCCGTGGTCACCAATCCGGCTGCGTGGTATGACGAGAAGGCCGACGAATTTATCATGATTTACCGCGCCGCGGGTCATGACGACAAGCACCTGGTCTATCTCGGCATGGCCAAGAGCAAGGACGGCTTCCACTTCGAGCGCTGCTCCACGGAGCCCCTCTTCGCCCCGCCCGAGACCGGTGCCGACATGGGCTGCATGGAGGACCCCCGCATCGTCAAATTCGGCGAGTATTTCTTCATCACCTACGCCGCCCGCATGAACCCTCCCGGCAAATACTGGGAGTTGGACAAGGGCGACTTCAGCAACACGACCTACGTGCCGCCCCACTTCCGCGAAAAGCTGCCCGAGGAGCTGCCCATCGCGCTGCGCAAGAACATCACCTCCACCCACCTGCTCATCACCAAAAACTTCAAGGAGTATTGGCGCGCGGGCCGCATGACCGACGCCACGGTGGATGATCGCGACGTGATTATCTTCCCCGAGAAGATCAACGGGAAGTTCTACACCCTCCACCGCCCCATGTCCTGGACGGGCCCCGAATACGGCACCCAGTTCCCCGCGATGTGGATCGCCGCGTGCGACGACCTGCTCGAGGCCAAGCGCCTCCAGCTCCTCGCCAAGGCCGAGTTCCCCTGGGAGTGCAAGATCGGCGGCTCCACCCCTCCGCTGAAGACCAAGGACGGCTGGCTGACGCTCTATCACGGCGTGGGTCCGGACAAATACTACCGCACCGGCGCCCTGCTGCTCGATCTGAACGATCCCACCAAGGTGCTCTGCCGCACGCCTGACTGGCTCATGGAGCCCGACCAGCAGTGGGAGACGCAGGGCTTCTACAAGGGCGTCGCGTTCCCCTGCGGCAACGTCATCAAGGGCGACACGCTCTTTGTGTATTACGGCGGCGGCGACGTGGTCTGCGCGGTCGCCACCTGCTCGGTGTCGGAGTTGCTCGCCTACCTGAAGGCCAACCCCGTGTCCGAAAAATCCGAACTCGCCTCCCACGCCGTCGCTTAAACCGCCTCCATGATCAAACCTGCCATCTTATCCCTCGTCCTGTCGTTTATGGTGGCGGGTGCGCGTGCCGAAGACGCGCCCATGTT
>JALOTV010000374.1 GCA_025457685.1 Opitutaceae bacterium | reverse complement strand
CAGCGTGATCTCGCCCGCATCGAGCCGGTCCACGCCGCCGAGACAATTGAGCAACGTCGTCTTCCCGCTCCCCGACGGCCCGGTCAGCGCCACGCGCTCGCCCGCCGCCACCGAGAAACTCACCGCATCGAGCACGCGCCGCGCCCCGTAGTGTTTGATCACGGACGAAACTTCCAAAACCGATTCCAGTGCGACGAGAGCCATGCGCGTGAGATGAATCCCTCCCTCGCCCAAACGCCAGCGTGCCCGCACGATTCCTGACGGTCATCAGCGAGGCTCACCGCCGCATCAGTCCGGCAACTTTCCTCGCCGCAGTGCGGCGGGCTCCTGCGTACGCCGGTGTTCCGGCTCGGTCGTCTTTCCTCTTTATCTTTCTCTTTCCTCACACTCGCCTGTCGCGCACACCTGACGAAGCAGAAAGAAAAGGGAGAAAGAGAACGAGCAGTAACAAGAGGACGCCCCAGCCTTTCCCTTTCACCCTTCACCCATCGCCCTGGCCCTTCGCCTCTCTCATGCCCAACCCCGACCCCGCGCTCCCCACCGGTTGCGAGATACTCCTCCTCGAAGACGACGCCGTGCTCCGCAAGCGGCTCTCCGCCCACCTGCGCGGCCTCGGTGCGGAGATTTCCGAAGCCTCCACCCTCGCAGAAGCCCGCCGTCTGCTCGCCTCGCTGAGTTTTGATTTCGCCCTGCTCGACCTCCATCTGCCCGACGGCGAAAGCGTCGGACTTCTCCGCGAAAAAGCCTTCTCCGAAAACACCGGCGTCGTCGTCATGACCGCCTTTGGGGGCGTGAAAGAAGCCGTCGAGGCCATGCGCCTCGGCGCGGGCGACTACCTCGCCAAACCCTTCGAGCCCGACGAGCTCCCGCTGGCCTTTCTGCGCTGCCGCGCCCAGCGCCACGCCGAACGCCGCGATCAAAACCGCGCCAACCCCGCGCCCGCCGGCAGCGGCCCCGCCGCCTGCGGCGAACTTTTCTTCGGCCCGAGCCTCGCCCCGATCACGACCGTGCTCGACCAGATCCTCGCCGCCGAGCGCCGCCTTGAACGCCACCTGCCGCCCGTCCTCATCGAGGGCGAAACCGGCACCGGCAAAAGTGTCCTCGCCCGCTGGATCCATCAGCGCGGCCCCCGCGCCGCCCGTCCCTTCATCGCCATCAACTGCGCCGCGCTGCCCGACACCCTCGTCGAGTCGGAGCTCTTCGGCCACGAGCGCGGCGCCTTCACCGACGCCAAGACCGCCCGCACCGGCCTCTTCGAGGCGGCCGACGGCGGCACCCTCTTCCTCGACGAAATCAGCGCCCTCGCTCCCGCCACCCAGGCCAAGGTGCTGACCGCTGTAGAGGAAGGCCGGATACGCCGTCTCGGCTCCAACAAGGAAATCCCGGTCGACACGCGCCTGCTGGCGGCGAGCAACCGCCCCCTCGCCGATCTGGTGGAGGAAAAACTTTTCCGCGAAGACCTCTACCACCGGCTGCACCTCCTGCACGTCGCCCTGCCGCCGCTGCGAGAACGCGGCTCCGACCTCATTGATCTCGCCCGCCACTTGCTCGCCCGCCTCGCCATCCGCCACCGGCGCCCGGGGCTCAGGCTCACACCCGCCGCCGAAGCCCGGCTGCTCGCCCAGCCCTGGCGCGGCAACATCCGCGAACTCGCCCACGAGCTCGAGCGCGCCATCATCTTCACTCCCGGCGCCACGCTCGACTTCGCCCACCTGGCCACACCCGCCACCGAGACCGGCCTTCCGGCCGCCTGGCGCAATCCCGCATGGCGGCTTCCCCCGGAGGGCTTCACGCTCGACGGCGTGATCGACACACTCGTCGCCGAGGCCCTCCACGAAACCCAGGGCAACGTATCCGCCGCCGCCCGCCGCCTCGGCGTCACGCGGGAATTTCTGCGTTACCGGCTGAGCCAGCCAAAGCCCTCCGGCGCCGCTGCGGGTGCAGACCCCCAAACCTAGCGGGCCGGACGCCCGGTGTTTGGTTGCCTGCACCCGTTTCGCCGCAGGCGGCCTGCCGGCCGAAAATCGCATCACCGGCTTTATCCCGCTGGCGTGCAGCGCGTTGATGACTCCGTGAAACGGCTGGCACAAAGCCCGCATTAACTTCAGGCGTCCACGCCCTCAACCCCATCCCTGCACACACGCATGAAGACGCCCCCTCGTTTTCCAACCACAAGGTTCTCCCCGGCGGAGCCTGCCGCTGCCCTCGCGAACCGCGGATCATCTGCGCTCAGGCCCGCCGTCAGCATCGCCCGAGGCGACACCAACGAGGCGAGGAAAAGCTTCACACGACTCGCGTCGAAACTACCCTCCGATCCGACATCCCCGGCGGGATCACCCCACTGAGCGCACCCGTCCGGTCAAACCTCCAACACCCTCCGCTCTTCCTCCACACATCAACACCATGATCCTGACCCATCCCTCGCTTCGTTTGCTCATCATTGCCGGCGCCGCCCTGCTCGCCGCTCCTCTGCACGCGCAGATGGATCCCGGTTTCCTCGGCAAACGCCACGTCGGCGCCGCCCTGTTCGTCGAAAATGTGAACGACTCCGTCATCGGCACCGGCAACGGCATTCTCGGCAGCGCCACCCTGCCGGTGCGCGCGAACATCGACGTGAACGGCTTCGCCTCCTACCAGCGCTTCAGCGACTTCAGCATCCGCGACCAGCGCCTCGGCGCCACCGTCCTCGGGTATCGGGAGCTCGACTACTTCAAGCCCTTCCTCGAGGCGGGCGTCGCCGGCACCTGGCAGTCCTCCACCATCGCCGGACGCACCTTCAAAAACCACGACGGCCTCTACCTCGCCGCCCTCGGCATCGAGGCGGCCCTCGGCCGCACCACGGCCCTCACGATGAAGGCCGGCTACAACCAGTACTT
>JALOTV010000373.1 GCA_025457685.1 Opitutaceae bacterium | reverse complement strand
CGAACGCCATCCGGGCATGCCCGCGTACTTCGAGGCGAAGTGGCGGCTCTTCGACCGCACGGTCGGCGGCGTCATGTTTGCCGGCTCGTCGGTGCAGCGTTTCGCGGCCGAGTACGGACGCGTGCTGCCGCCCGAGGCGTGTGTGGCGACGGAGAACCAGCCGGCCGATGTGCTCCTGCGCGGCACGGTGTTTGAATTTTATCCACAGCGTGAAAACTTTCTCCTCGCCGCCGCCTGGTGGCATCGCGGCGCAGAGTTTCCGCCTCGGGCGGCATCGCCTGACCCGCGTGGCCGAGCGCGACGGCGTCACCTACTGGAACGACTCGAAGGCCACCAATTTCCACGCCGTCGAAGGCGCGCTCGCCAATTTCACCGGCCCGGTCCTGCTCATCGCGGGTGGCAAATCGAAGGGCGGCGATCTGGCCGGCTTCATCCGGCGCATCGGACCGCGCGTGAAACACCTCTATCTCATCGGCGAGACCCAAGGCGCGCTTGCAGCCGCCAGCATCGCTCACGATGTTCCCCACACGCTTTGCGCGACGCTCGCCTACGCCGTGCAACTGGCCGCCGAAACGGCGGTCAGCGGCGATCACGTGCTGCTCAGCCCGGGCTTCGCCAGTTTCGACATGTTTCGCAACTACGAGGACCGCGGCCAGCAGTTCGAGCAGTGTGTGAATAACTTGGGGGCAACCGCCGTTTCCCGCTGATCCTCGTCACCTTTTTAACCCACCGTCCTCTATGAAAATCCTCAAAATTTTCGGCATCGTCGTCGCCGTGCACGCCGCCGCGTTCATGTTTGTCTTCGCCATTCCGGGCTGCCGTTCCACCACCCGCCGCGCGCCTTCCCCCGCTGAGACCGCCGCTGCGGACGGCGGCAAACAAGTCTATTATCCCGGCCTCACCGGCTACTCGACCACCACGCCGCCTGACGCAGGTGCTTATTCTCCGGTGAGTAACGCTGATCTCAATCCCGGCATCACGCCGCTGCCGGTGGATTTCGGCACCTCGCCCGTGCAGGCCGCCGACGCGCCCGCCGTGCGTTTCAACCCCACGCGGCCCAACACGCCGACCGCCTCCGCCCTGCAAACCGCCCCGGTTGAAGACGTGCAGCGCGTCACCACGTACACCATCGCTCCGCGCGACAGCCTCTGGACGATCGCCCGCAAACACGGCATCACCGTCGCGGAACTCTCGGCGGCGAATAACCTCAAGTCCGACAGCGTTCTCCCCGTCGGCAAGAAGCTCGTGATCCCCGCCAAGGCCACCCCGGCCGAGACCTCCGGCGTCTCGGGAGACACGCTCACCTACACCGTGAAAGCCGGCGACAGCCTCAGTCTCATCGCCCGCCGCTCCGGCACCACCGTCGGGGCCATCAAGACTCTCAACAAGCTCAAGGGCGACAGCGTCACGGTGGGGCAGAAACTCACGCTTCCCGCCAGCGCCGACACGGCCGCGGCCCTCGCCGCCGCTGCCACCGCCGCGCCCGCCGCGCCTCGCGGAGCCAGCGCCCAAGGCACGGAGCACGTCGTGCAACCCAACGAAACCCTCAGCCAGATCGCCCGCCGCTACGGAGTCACCCAGCGCGCCATCGGCGCCGCCAACAACATTTCCGATCCCGGCCGCCTGACCGTCGGCCAGCGGCTGATCATCCCCGGAGCTTCGCGTGCGGCGACCCCCGTGGCGCCCACACCCGCACCCGCGCCGGCTGCCCCCGTGTATCAACCCGAGCCCGCGCCGGTCTCGCCGGTTTCTCCGGTGAGCACCCCCGAGCCCAGTCCGGTCAGCGCGCCGGCGGATCAACCGCCGGTCGTGCCGGTGGAGGGCGCCTCGCCGATCACCCCCGCGCAACCCTGAGCGCGCCAAGGACCTCACCGCTGACCAACGCCCATGCGTCAAACCGCCGCGCTGAACGCCCCGACCGCGCCCGCCTCCGAGCGCGGTCACTTCGCGCTCACACCGGCGGCCGTCATCGTCACCTGCGCCGTCGCGCTCACGTTTCTCGGGCTCACGATCCTCTTCAGCGCGAGCGCATCGTTTAAGCAGGGGCCGTATTATTATCTGAACAAACAGCTCATCGGCGTGGGGCTGGCCTTCGCGCTCGCCTGGACGGTGAGCCGGCTCGATCTCGAATCGATGCGGCGCTACGTGTGGATCGTCGGCATCGTGGCGGGCGTGCTGCTGGTGGCCGTGCTCATCCCGCACATCGGCATCTCGGTCAAAGGCAGCCGCCGCTGGCTCGGCATCGGGGCGTTTCGTTTCCAAGTCTCCGAGCTCGCGAAGCTCGCCATGGTCTTCTGCCTCGCGCACTACCTCGCGGTGAACCAGACGAAGATCGGCGACCTCAAGCGCGGCTACCTGATCCCGCTCGCGATGATCGGCGGCTTTGCGGGCCTGATCCTGCTCGAGCCGGATTTCGGCACCGCCGCGCTCACGCTCTGCATCGGGCTCGTGCTGCTCTTTCTCGCCGGTGCGCGCTGGCTCTACATCCTGCCGACCGTCGGCCTCGCCGTCGCCGGCTTCGCGGTCATGGTGATGCTCAATCCCAACCGCCTGCGCCGCTTCATGGCTTTTCTCGACGTCGAGGGCAACAAGCAGGGGGGCACGTATCAACTTTACCAATCGCTCGCCGCCTTCGCCGTCGGCGGCGTGGATGGCGCGGGCCTCGGCCAGGGCCGCCAGCAGATCAATTTTCTCCCCGAGGCCCACACCGACTTCATCTTCGCCGTGGTCGGTGAGGAGCTCGGCATGATCTTCACCCTCGGGGTCGTGGGGCTCTTCATCACGATCTTTGTCGCCGGCGTCATCCATGCGCGGCGCGCGCCCAACCTGTTTCAATTCCTGCTCGTCACCGGCTGCATCCTCCTGATGAGCCTGCAGGCGATCGTGAACCTCGGCGTCGTCACCGGGATTTTCCCGACCAAGGGCATGTCGCTGCCCTTCATCAGCGCGGGGCTTTCGAATCTCATCCTGATGGGCCTGCTCATCGGCATCATCGTCAACACGCAGCGCTCCTGGCCGCGCTCCACGCTTTCGCGCAAGCGCCGCACCTTGCTTTCGCGCAAGCGCCGCACCTTGCAGGAGGTGACGGGGTCATGAGTGAAAAAATCCCAAACGCCAAAGATCCAAACGCCAAAGAATATCCAGGCTCTATGAGGCGTGAGGATTGCCGTGCCCTGAGATTTACGACCTGTGATTTCTTTGGCGTTTGGATTTTGGCCTTTGGGATTTCGACTCGCGCAGCGAAGGGCATCGCATGAGCGTCTCCAAAAAATTCCTCATCGCCTGCGGCGGCACCGGCGGCCACCTCTCGCCCGGCATCGCGCTGGCCGAAGGCCTCGTCGCCCGCGGTCATCGCGTCACCCTGCTCATCAGTCACAAGAAAGTGGATGCCCGCCTGGTGGAGAAATACCCGCATTTCACCTTCCTGCGCATCCCCGGTGCGCCCTTTGCCTGGAGCCCGCCCGCGCTTCTCCGCTTCGTCTGGCAGCAACTCAAGGGACTCGCCTTCGGCCTGAGTCTGGTGCGCCGTGAGCGCCC
>JALOTV010000372.1 GCA_025457685.1 Opitutaceae bacterium | reverse complement strand
GGAATCCGCGCTGCGTGTGGTGCTGGTGACGCCGATGCGGGTGCGCCGGTTTTTTCACGACGAGCGCGAGCGGCGCGTGTTTGCGGAGAAGACGGCGCGTGGGGAACTGGCCCCGTACATCGGCGAGGCCGACGCGGCGGGCTTCTGGATCGAGCGTGCCGCCCGTGTGGATACGGGGCTGTTGATCGCGGCCATGCGCGGGCGCTTGCGGGCGGCGGGGCGGCTGCGGGAGGAGCGCGTGGAGGCGGCCCGCGAGCGGGCGCGGCGTGATCTTGTCGGCCAAGGGCGAGACGTTGACGTTGGAGCTGGCGGGCGCGGGCCTGACGGCGGAGGAGTCGGCGGTGATTTTAAATGACGGGCATTGGGTGCTGCCGCTGGGCGACGCGCGTGTGCGCGTGGGGGCCACGTTTGAGCCGGGCGTGGCGGATCGCGTGCTGACGGCCGAGGCGCGGCTGGCGCTGGAGCGAAGTGCGGCGCGGCTGCTGCGGCGGGAGTTCCGCGTGGTGGCGCACGAGGCGGGGCTGCGCGTGACGACGCCGGACAAACATCCGGTGGTGGGGCGGAGTCAGCCCGATGCGGGCGTGGGGATTTTCAACGGACTCGGCTCCAAAGGCGCGCTGCTCGCGCCGGGTCTTGCGCGGCAGTGGATGAATCACCTGACGGAGGGCGTGCCCTTCGATGCGGCGGTGGATGTGCGGCGTTTTGCGACTCGTGGCGCTTGAGCGGATATCGCGGGAAGAGACTGCAACCGTTTGGCTGAAGCGGATGTTTCAAGCGAAATGATCGTCCTGCGTGTATGTGCTCGCGGTCGGGGCGGCGGCGGCATTGGGTGGGCGCGCGTTGCTGACGGTGTGCACGTTTTGTCGGGCCCGAGTTTTTCCGCATACCGTCCGCGCAATGTAGAGTATTTTCGCATCACGAATCCGCGTTCATTTCAATATGTCCACGACTGTCTTCCCCGTCACGTCCGGCGTCCCGCGTGTGTCTGCGCCGCGCAAGAAGTCGCGCAAAAAACTCTACGCGTTCATCGCCCTGCTGGTCATCGCGGTGATCGCGGGCGTCATGTACAAGTCGGCGGCGGCGAAGCGGGCCAAGGTGGTGCGCGTGACCACCGAGAAGGCCATCCGCAAGACGATCACGCAGGTCGTGTCGGCGACGGGAAAAATCCAGCCGGAGGTCGAGGTGAAGATACAGCCGGAGGTGACCGGCGAGATCATCGAGCTGCCGTTTCGCGAGGGCGCGGCGGTGAAGAAGGGGGAGCTGGTGATCCGTATAAAACCCGACAACTACCGTTACATCGTCGATCAGCGGGAGGCGGATCTGGCCTCGGCGCGGGCGGCGGCGGTGGAGAGCCGTGTGCGTTTTGAGAAGGCGGAGGCTGATTTCAAACGCAGCGGGGCGCTTTTCGCGGGCAGCCTGATTTCCGAGTCGGTCTTCGCGGCCGACAGGGCGACCTACGAGAGCGCGCAGGCGACCTATGAGAGCGCGCAGGCCAACATCCGGCGCAGTGAAGGTTTGCTCAAGCAGGCGAAGGACACGCTGGAGAAAACCGCGCTGTACGCGCCGATCGACGGCACGGTGACCTCGCGGGCGTCGGAAGTCGGGGAACGTGTCGCAGGCACCGGCTCATTTGGCGGTTTCACCGTCATGAGCATCGCCGATCTCTCCGACATGGAGGTGCGCGTGAACATCAACGAAAACGACATCGTGAACGTGAAGGTCGGCGACAAGGCGCGCGTGGCGATCGACGCGTTTCCCGGCCGCAAGTTTGACGCGGCGGTGAAGGAGATCGGCTCGGCGGCCAAGGTGACGGGGCAGAACACGCAGGAGGAGGTCACGAATTTCCAGGTGAAGATCCGCATCCTCGACAAAACCGTGCCGCTGCGCCCGGGCATGAGCGCCAACGCCGACATCGAAACGCAGACCGTGGAAAACGTGGTGGCGATTCCGTTGCAGTCGGTCGTGGTGCGCGCGCGCGACACGAAAAAGACCAAGGACCAGATCGCCAAGGAGCGCGCGGCCACGGCCGCCGAGGCCAAGGGCGCGGGCTCGGCCGCAGCGATCAACGACAAGCAGAAGAAGCAGGGCGAGCGCAACGACCGCGACAGCATGCAGCGGGTGGTGTTCTTAAAGACCGGCGACGCGGTGAAAATGGTGCCGGTCGAAACCGGCATCGCCGACACGAGCCATTTTGAAATCAAGTCGGGCGTGGCGGAAGGCGACGAGGTGGTGAGCGGCAGCTACGCGGCGCTCACGCGCACGCTGACCGACGGCATGAAGGTCGAGCTTGAGCAGCCGAAAAAGACGGCGGGCAAGTAAGGCGCGGCGAAACGCGTCCATCTCCTCATTTTCTCCGGCCAACCGCCCATGATTCCTCCCACCGTCACCGCCGCCCAGCCGCGTGCGATCCGGCCTGCCGGGCCGCTCGTCATCGAGATCGAGGGCGTGACCAAACTCTATCAGATGGGTGAGGAGACGATCCACGCGCTGCGCGGGGTCTCGCTGAAAATCCATCGCAACGAGTACCTCGCCATCATGGGCCCGTCGGGCAGCGGAAAGTCCACGCTGATGAACATGCTCGGCTGTCTGGATACGCCGACGGCGGGGCGCTATGAGTTCAGCCGCAAGGATGTCGCGAGCATGGGCGACGATGAACTCGCGGCCATCCGCAACCAGGAGATCGGTTTCGTTTTCCAGACCTTCAACCTGCTGCCGCGCTCGACGGCGCTGCAAAATGTGGAGCTGCCGCTGATCTACGCCGGACTGCCGCGCGAGGAGCGGCAGGAGCGGGCGCGGCGTGCGCTGGAAAACGTCGGGCTGGGGCACCGCATGGATCACAAGCCCAATGAACTTTCCGGTGGTCAACGGCAGCGCGTGGCCATTGCGCGCGCGCTGGTGAACAAGCCGTCGATCATCCTGGCCGACGAACCGACGGGGAATCTGGATTCGCGCACGGGCGAGGAGATCATGGCGCTTTTCGAGGAGCTCTATGCGCAAGGCAACACGCTCATCGTGGTCACGCACGAGGAGGACATCGCGCGTCACGCGCGCCGGATCGTGCGGCTGCGGGACGGGCTGATCGAGTCCGATGGAGCGGCGGGGTGATTTTCGATTTTGGATTCTCGATTTTCGATTTTTATGAATGAGGCGGAGCTCAA
>JALOTV010000371.1 GCA_025457685.1 Opitutaceae bacterium | reverse complement strand
CCTCATCTTCGCGCATGGCCTGCGCGGCATGCAGCGCCTGCGCCCCGAGCTGGTCGATGAGTATCGCGCCGCCGCCGAGGCGCTGCAAAGCGAGCATCCTTTGACCGAGCCCGCCCAAGCCGTGCTCTCGCGCGTCTTCGCAGAGACCTTCGTGGACTGATCCGCCAAGCGCCCGCCGAACAACGGCTAAGCGAAAAACAAAAACGCGGGGCCGGACATTTGTCCGCGCCCCGCGTTTTTGTTTATATCGGGCGGGAAAAATCCCGCCCCGGCGCGGCTCAGCCTGCGATCAGGCTCTGGCCCGTCATTTCGGCGGGTTTTTCCAGACCCATCAGGTGCAGCACGGTGGGCGCGATGTCGGCCAGACGGCCGCCGGAGCGCATCTTGGTGCCGGCCTTGGTGAAACCCTCGCCCACCACGAAAACCTCCACGAGGTTCAGAGTGTGCGCGGTGTGCAGACCGTTGAGCACCGGGTCCCACATCTGCTCGGCGTTGCCATGGTCGGCGCAGACGACCGCGCGGCCGCCCGCCTGACGCACCGCCGCGAGCAGCTCGGCCACGCCGGCATCGGTGGCCTCGCAGGCCGCCACGGTGGCGGGAATGCTGCCGGTATGGCCGACCATGTCGGGGTTGGCGTAGTTGACGATCACCAGACCGTATTTGCCCGAGAGGATGGCCTCCTTGCAGAGGCGGGTGACCTCGGCCGCATTCATCTCCGGCTGCATGTCGTAGGTCGCCACCTTCGGGCTGGCCGGGCAGGCGCGATCTTCGCCGGGGAAGGGCTCCTTGTTGTAGTTGTTGAAGAAGAAGGTGACGTGCGGATTTTTTTCCGTCTCGGCGCAGCGGAACTGCGGTATCCCCGCTTTGGATACGACCTCGCCGAGGATGTTTTTGAGCTTGGGCGGCTTGGGCGAGATGATGCGCACGGGCAGACCCGCCTCATACTCCGTCATGGTGGCGTAGTAGAGATCGAGCTTCGGGCCGCGGTCGAATCCGGCGAAATCATCCATCACGAAGGCGCGGGTGATCTCGCGCGGGCGGTCGCCGCGGTAGTTGTAGAACACCACCGCGTCGCCATTGGAAAACTTCGCCAGAGGCTTGCCATCTGCGCCGAGGATGGCGGTCGCGGGCACGAACTCGTCGCCCTTCTGGGTCTCGGAAAGCGGATTGTCGTAGTAGTGCTGCACCGCCGCCTCGGCCGACGTGGCGGTGGCGGCGTAAGCGCGACCGGTCAGGCAGTCGTAGGCCTTTTGCACGCGCTCCCAGCGGTTGTCGCGGTCCATGGCCCAGAAACGCCCCGTGATGGTGGCGATGCGGCCGTAGCCGCCGAGCTCGGCGATCTTGGCCTCGACTTGGCGGATGTAGCCGAGGGCGGAGGTCGGCGGCGTGTCGCGGCCGTCGGTGAAGCCGTGGACAAACACGCGACCGGCCGCGATGCCGTCCGCCTTGGCCTGCGCGAGCAAGCCGTAGAGATGTTCCAGCATGCCGTGCACGCCGCCATCGGACACGATGCCCATCAGGTGCAGCTTGGCCGCGGGATTGGCGCGCAGGCGCGCGAGCACGCCCTCCCAGGTCGCGTTGCCCACGAGTTGCTTCTCCGAGAACAGCTTGTTCAGGCGCACCAGCTCTTGGTCCACGATGCGGCCGGCGCCGATGTTTTCGTGGCCGACCTCGGAGTTGCCCATCTGGCCGTCGGGCAGACCGACATCGAGACCGCTGGCCGACACGTAGGCCACCGGGGCCGTGGCCTGGAGCGCGTCATCCGCCGGCTTCTTGGCCAACGCGACGGCGTTGTAGGCGGCGAGGGCCGGGTCGGTGTTGTGACCCCAGCCGTCGCGGATGATGAGCAGAACGGGTTTGCGCGCGGTATCCATGTGGTGTGGAAATGAAGGTGCAGACGAAAGGGAAAATCCGCCGCCGCCAACCCCCGAGTTGAACCGCGCCGCAACTTGGCAAACCCCATGCTAAAACCCTTCCTCCAAATGACGCTCATCATCCGCGATCAATTGGTCAATCCGCCCACCTGGTTCGCCTCCTTCCGTGACCTTACGCTGTATTGTCACGTTTTCCTCCACCAAGACATCGTGATCGAGAGCGACGACCCCGATCCCTACGTGCGCTACATGCGCCCGCGCGGCGGCATGGATTTCGTGGCCGATTTCGTGCGGCCCGGTGCCGAGGACGGCATCCACGTGGACCTCGAGCACAATTACCCGCGCTCGGTCATCACCGACCGCATCGCGCCGGAAAATGTTCACCGCCTGATCGCGCGCATCCACGCCCTGCGCGGCTTCGCCGGCTGAGCGCCGTGGGCACGGCGCGACGCTTAGCTGAGATCGCGCAACGAGCCGAAGTCCGGATCGTGCAGCCGGCGGTAGGTGCGCACGATCATGCCGTCGGTCAGGCCGGCCAGCCAGTCGCAGATGCGGCGCACCTTGGCATCGCGCGTGGTCTCGGCGTCCACCAGCAGCCCCACCCGGGGCGGCAGCAGGCGGATGACGCGCTCGCCGGGCTCGATGTAGTTGCGCCACGCCGCGTCCCACAGCTCGAACAACACCTTCCGCGCCTTGTGCTCCATCTGCTGGAGCTGCGGGCTCTCGAAGATGATGTCGTTGGCCATCTGCTTGAAAAACGCCGCCTCGCGCTCCGCCTCGGGCGCCACGACCAGTTCGTAGCGGTAACGGTTGGTCCGCGCCGCCATCGGGTTGCCCGACGCGCGGTCACGCAGCCGGCAACCGGTGATGAAGCGCCCGAGTTTCTCGGCGAACACCTCCTCCAATCGGTCGCCGCGAATCGCCGCGAACAAACCATCGAGGTGACGCTGCCGCTCGGCGTCGATGCCGATCCCGCCCGCCCAGCTCTCGATGCGCTCGATGGTCAGGAA
>JALOTV010000370.1 GCA_025457685.1 Opitutaceae bacterium | reverse complement strand
GCCACCCGCGCCATGCTGCCCTTCTACGCCGCGATGTGCGTGTCCCTGCTCGCGATCACCTTCTGGCCCACCCTCAGCCTCTGGTTGCCGCGCGTCATCTCCCCCTGATTTCCCCCATGAAAAAGTCCCTTCGCCTGCTCGCCGCCCTAGCCCTCGCCCCGCTGTGCGCATCGCTCTCGACCGCCGCCGTCAGCCCGCCCGCCTCCGGTGCCGAGGACCGCGCCTACCTCGTGGGCGTGCTTACCCGCGTCGCACCCTCGCCGGCGTCGCCCCGTGGATCGAACTCGGCCCCTCCGACGACACCGAAGGCCGCCTGCGCGCCCGCTTCGGCGACCTCGCTCGCCGCACCTTGATCAACGCCACCACCCCGGGCGCGAAAGATTTTATGGACTTCGGTCCCGCCCGCCAGGCCGGCAACCAGGCCCTCGTCGAGGCCGCCTACCTCGCCCAGGCCCTGCTCCGCGCCCCCAAGACCCTCTGGGAACCCCTCAACCCCGAGCAGCGCGCCAACGTCCTCGCCGCCCTCCGCACCTCCCGCCAGCACAAGCCCTGGGATAACAACTGGCTCCTCTTCCCCGCCATCGTCGAGTCCGCCCTCTGGACCTACGCCGACGACTTCCAACCCGACCGCATGGTCGGCGGGGTCAACAAATTCGTCCGCGAGTGGTATCGCGGCGACGGCACCTACGGCGACGGCTCCGAAGTGTATTGGGATTATTACAACAGCTACGTCATGCACCCCATGTTGCTCGACATCCTCACCGTTTGTCGCGCCAAGGGCCACCCGCTCGCCGAGCACTACGACCGCACCCTCGTGCGCGCCCAGCGCTACGCCGCCGTGCTCGAACGCCTCATCTCGCCCGAAGGCACCTTCCCCGTCGTCGGCCGGTCCAGCACCTACCGCTTCGGCGGCCTCCAAGGTCTCACCCACATCATCCTTATCGACAAACTCCCCGATTACATCGCCCCCGGCGGCGCCCGCGGCGCGATCAACGCCGTCGTCCGCCGCATGATCGAGGCCCCCGGCACCTTCGATGCCCAGGGCTGGCTCGAAGCCGGCGCGGTCGGCCGTCAGCTCGCCATGCGCGACCACTACAACAACTCCGGCGCCCTCTACATCACCCTCATCGGCCTCTCCCACCTCGGCCTCCCGCCCGACGCCCCGTTCTGGACCGCGCCCGCTGCCCCCTGGACCCAACAACGCATCTGGGCCGGCGAAGACGTGCCCGCCGACCGTCCCCTCAAACACCACCGCTGATCGCTCCGCCCCGCCCTTCGTCCCCAACCGCGCCCGTCCCGCTTCGCCCGCTTCCCATGTCCCACGCTTCGCCTGCTTCCGCTTCCGCCTCCTCCGTCCGCGAGCGCCTCGCCTTCGACTCCGGCTGGCGCTTCCACCTCGGCGACATCCCCATGCCCGTCATCAAGGGCCATGGCCCCTCCTACGAAAGCGCCAAGGCGGGCAAAGCGTGGGGCGCCGCCGCACCCGACTTCGACGACAGCGCATGGCGCCGCCTCGATCTCCCCCACGACTGGGTCGTCGAGGGCCCCTTCGATCCCGAAGCCAACATCTCCCAAGGCTACCGCCCGCGCGGCGTCGCCTGGTATCGCCGCCACTTCCGCCTCGAAGAATCCGATCGCGGCCGCCACCTCGAGATCCAGTTCGATGGCATCGCCACCCACGCCACCATCTGGCTAAACGGCCTCATCCTCTACCGCAGCTTCTGCGGCTACAGCCCGTTCCAAATCGATATCACCGCCGTCGCCACCTACGGCGACCAGATCAACACCCTCGCCATCCGCGTGGACGCCGAGCCCCAGCAAGGCTGGTGGTATGAAGGCGGCGGCATCTACCGCCACGCCTGGCTCGTCAAACGCGCCCCCGTGCACATCGAGACCCACGGCCTCTACGCCCACCCCGTTCGCCAAGACGACGGCACCTGGCTCGTCCCGGCCGAGGTTTCCCTGCACAACATCGCCACCACCGACGCCTCCGTCGACATCGACGTCGAGGTGCTCTCACCCTCTGGCGCCCGCCTCGCCGCCGGCCACGCCGCCGCCACCGTGCCCGTCCTCGGCACCACCTCCGCTCGCATCGCCCTCCCCATCGCCGGCACCCCCGCACTCTGGTCGCTCGAAGAGCCCACCCTCCACACCGTGCGCTGCCACATTCGCCAAGGCGACCGCGTCCTCGACACCACCGAGACCCGCTGCGGCTTCCGCACCGTCCGCTTTGACGCCGACCGCGGCTTTTTCCTCAACGACCAGCCCCTCAAACTCCAAGGCACCTGCAACCACCAGGACCACGCCGGCGTCGGCGTCGCCGTGCCCGACGCCCTCTGGGATTTTCGCGTGCGCCGCCTCAAGGAACTCGGCTGCAACGCCTATCGCTGCGCCCACAACCCGCCCGCCGCCGAGTTTCTCGACGCCTGCGATCGCCTCGGACTCCTCGTCATGGACGAGAACCGCAACTTCAACTGCTCCGAGGAGTGCATCGCCCAGCTCCGCTCCATGGTGAAACGCGACCGCAACCACCCCAGCGTCATGCTCTGGTCGGTCTTTAACGAAGAGCCCATGCAGGGCACCCCCCAAGGCCGCGAGATGGTCCGCCGCATGGTCGCCGAGGTCCGCCGCTGGGACCGCGCCCGCCCCGTCACCGCCGCCATGAACGGCGGCATGACCAACCCCGAGGGCGTCTTCGAGGCCGTCGACGTCATGGGTTTCAACTACAACGACAACCTCTACGACGAGTTCCACGCCCGTTTCCCCGGCCTGCCCTGCACCAGCGCGGAGGATACCTCCGCCTTCCAGACGCGCGGCGAGTTCGAGACCGACCCCGCCCGCAACGTCATTGCCTCCTACGACGATGAACGCGCCGACTGGGGCAAGACCCACCGCGAAGCCTGGCGCCTCGTCGCCACCCGCCCCTTCCTCGCAGGGGGCTTCGTCTGGACCGGCTTCGACTACCGCGGCGAGCCCCAGCGCCTCTCCTGGCCCTCCGTCTCCTCGGTGTTCGGCATCATGGACACCTGCGGCTTCCCCAAGACCGCCTACCACATCCACCAGTCCAACTGGGTCAAAGACCGCCCCGTGCTCGCCATCGCCCCGCACTGGAACTGGCCCGGCCGCGAAGGCCGCGA
>JALOTV010000084.1 GCA_025457685.1 Opitutaceae bacterium | reverse complement strand
GCCCTTTTCGGCCAGGTGCGCATCGGCGCCGGCGGCCGCCCTTTCACCATGTGGAAGCTCCGCAGCATGCGCCCCGACGCCTCCGCCACCGACCACCTCGCCGTCAGCACCGCCGCCGCCGATCCGCGCTTGCTCCGCATCGGCTCCTGGTTGCGCCGCTGGAACCTCGACGAGCTCCCGCAGTTCTGGAACGTCCTGCGCGGTGACATGAGTCTCGTCGGCCCGCGTCCCGAACGTCCCCACCACGTCGCCCGCCTCGCCACCGAGATCGCCCACTATCTCCCTCGCCACCTCGCCAAACCCGGCATGACCGGCTACGCCCAGATCAACGGCCTGCGTGGCGACACCGACCTCTCCCGGCGCATCCAGCACGACATCTACTACATCGAGAACTGGTCCCCCTGGCTCGATCTGCAGATCCTCGCCCTTACGCTCGCCCGCTGGCGCCACCCCGCCGAATAGCGCGCCCATGGTCTCCGCTTCCTCCAGTCGCCGCACCGACCTCGCCGACGTCCACGTGGTGATCAACAGCTACGGGCGCGAGGCCTGGTATGTGGAGCGCGCCATCGCCTCCGTCCTTCGCCAGGTCCACCGCCCGGCCGCCATCCACTTCATCGACCAGAACGACACGCCGCTCGTGCTGTCACCCGCCTTGCGCGACGAGCCGCTGCTCCGCCACCACTCTTTTCCCGACCGCCGTTGCTCCGCCGCACGCAATCACGTTTTGCAACTCGTCCCCTTTGGCTGGATCGCCTTCGCCGACGATGACGCCCATTGGCGGCACGATTATTCCGAACAACTCCTCGACCTGCTCGACCGGCACAGGGACGTGGAGCTCTTCGCCGGCGCGCTCTTCGACGAGCACACCCGCGAATTCTATTCCTACCGCCATAAACTCGGCGGCGATCTGTCCCGTTTTTTCGGCTCCAAAATCCTTTACGGCGCAAACTTCGTGATCCGCGCGGAGACCTTCGCCGCCATCCGCGGATACGAACTTCGCCTCGGGCCCGGCTCGGCCGGACACTGCGCCGAGGAAACCGATCTCTGCTGGCGCGTCATCACCCGCCGGCACCCCGCTCTCTACGCCCCGAATCTCGCCATCCTGCATCCACCCATGCACACCGAGGACGCGCGCGTCGCCGCCCGCAAAGCCTACCGCTACGGCCTCGGCAAGGGCACACTCGCCGCCATCTGGCTTTTCGAAAAACACCACCGCTACGGGCTTTTCGAATACCTCGAGATGACACTCGTCCCCCTCGGCAGCCTGCTTCGCGGTCTGCTTCGCCGCGACTACCGCCAGCTCCGCATCCAGCCCGCCCAGTGGTGGGGCCGCCAAGTCGCGTTTTGGACCTTCCCGTTCCGCCGCGGTCGCGCCTCCGCGCCATGAGCCTCGCCATCGTCACCATCACGCGCAACGACCTCGCCGGCCTGCGCCGCACCCTCGCCAGCGTCGCGGCCCAGACCACCGCGCCCGACGAACACTGGATCATCGACGGCGCCTCCACCGACGGCACCCGCGAGTTCCTCGCCACCCTCCCGCCGCGCCCCGGTCTGCGCATCCTCTCCGAGCCCGATGCCGGCATCTACGACGCGATGAACAAAGGCGTCGCTCGCGCCGCCGCCGACTACGTCTGGTTTTTAAACTCGGGCGACTCCTGCGCCTCGCCCGACATCGTCGCCACCTTGGTCGCCGCCCTCCGTTCCCCTTCGCCCGTCGACGTGCTCTACGGCAAAGTCCTCCGCTCGAATCGCCACGGCCTGCGCTCCGTCGGCGGCCCCGTCCGCGCCCGGGATTTTCGCGTGCAGATGCCGGTCTGCCACCAGGCCATCGTTTACCGCCGCGCCGTCCTGCTCGCGCACCCCTACCCGACCGAATTCCGGCTCATTTCCGACTGGATCGTCACCCGCCGGCTCTTCGCTTCCGGCGCATCGACCCGCTACCTCGACCGCGATTTCGCCATCTACGATCTCGCCGGCCGCAGCTCCCTACACCGCTTCGCCATCCTTCGGGAAAAACTCCGCCACGACCGTCGCCCGCTCGACCGCCTGCACATCGTCCTCGTCGCCGGCACCCACGCCACCGCGCTTTGGCTCGCCCACCGCACCGGCCTCTACGATTTCCACAAACGCCGGCAGCACCGTGCCCGCACGTAGGTCATGTCCTTAATCTACGCCCTCTTTCATTTAGTCGGACTTTGGACCGTGTTCTTCCTGTCGATGATGGGGTGGGGTTCTCTGGTTTACCGATGGATAAAATCTCCGCATGATTGCCCTCCCAAGGCGACGGACAGTTTTTGGATGGGCTATGCCGTTATGCTCGGCTTTCTGCAGCTCTGGCATTTGGTCGCTCCGGTGAATTGGCTCTGCACCCTGTTGTTCTGCGGAGCTGGAGTAATCGCGGGGCATCGGTGCGGCGCATACGGCCTGCGCGCATGGTCCGCGCCATCTCGCGGCACCTTCGTCTTGGTGTTTTTCGTCGTGGGTTGGCTCGCGCTTCGGGCACTGGGGGCCGCGGGAAACTACGACAGCGGACTTTACCATTTCGCTTCGGTGCGTTGGTCCAACGAATATTCCATCGTGCCGGGTCTGGCCAATCTTCACGATCGGCTGGCCTTTAATCAGTCGCATCTTCTCTTCGTCGCCCTGGCAAATGTCTTCCCCTTCGACGGCCACGGTCACCATGTGGCCAACAGTCTGCTCTGTGTCGTCCTAGCCTCCAGCCTCGCGCACGCCACCGTTCGTCTCTGGCACAATCCGACACCCCAAATATCCGGGCTGGTCTCCGCCTTTTTGCTCCCCGCCTTGATTTGGAGAATCACAGACTGGGATATCTCCAGCCCGGCGCCGGATCTTCCGATCTATGTGCTGGCACTCGTGGTTTTCCTAAGACTCATCCGCCTGGCTGAAGCCGATGCCACCAACAATCAGACCAGCAGCGTTGCCCTGCTAGTTTTCCTCTGCGCGGCCGGGGTTTCCGTTAAACTGAGTTTCGTCGGCTACGCCTTGGCTGTTTGCGCGATGCTGCCGTATCTGACCCACTGCCCGCGGCGGCGGGACGCGCCACCAAACGGCCTGCGCACTTGGCTCGTCCTCGTTTTCAGCGCCCTGCTTTTTTGGGGCATGCCCTATGGCATCCGGAGCATCATTCTTAGCGGCTACCCTCTTTTTCCCATGCCACTCGGCGCACTCCCGTTCGACTGGACCCTGCCCGTCGAGGAAGCGCGCCATACCCGAGATTCGATTGCCTCGTGGTCACGCGCGCCGGGGCTTCTGCCGCAAGATGTTTTAGGTAACTGGAAATGGCTTCCGGCTTGGTGGGAGCAGATTCTTTTGCGGCCCCACCTCTTCGGGCCGGTCCTTTTCGCCGCCGCTGGAGTAGTTGCCATCGCACTACATTCCCTGCGCATGGACCGCACAGACTCCCGCAATCGCAAAGTGGTCATTTGTGGAGCCGCGACCTTGGCGACTGGTCTCGGTTTCTGGTTTTTCACCGCACCGGACATCCGATTCGGCGATTGGCTGCTCTGGCCTTGCGCCGCGCTCGGTGCGGCCCTCCTCCTCTCACCAAAATCATCCCCATCGGTTCATCCAAAACCACCGCGGCTGATTCTAGTATGCGTGATAGTTTTCTCCACGCTCATCTGTCTTGTTCAGGCGCGCATAATTTTTGTTTGGCCGCAGGGGTTCACCCCCATCCGGATGGCGCGCACTCAGCCCTACGAGTCGGAGCATGGTGTGGTCATTTTGGTGCCAACAAATTCAGATGATCGTCTGTGGTCATCTCCCCTGCCATCGACACCCTATGCCCGGCCAAACTTGAGCCGGAGAGGAGATAGTCTCTCAGACGGCTTTCGCAGCCTCCCAAAATCGTCGACGGACGCGCTTATCAACGAGTCGCCCGCATCGCCTCGTTAACCCGAAAGCCGCAATTAGCGTCGATGAAGCGGCGCAAGATCGCGGTTTTTCGGGGTTAACCAACCCACTTCGCCAACCGCTCCCGCAACCCCGCGCGAAACACCGCCGGCGCAAAGCGCTCCGCCTGCCGCCGGCACGCGTCCGGCGCATACCCTTCCGCGCGCGCCTCCATCCGCGCCAGCGTCGCCGCCAGCGCGTCCTCTTCCTGCGCGTCGAAAAATTCCCCCGTCACGCCTTCCACCACCGTCTCCAGCGCCCCGCCGCCGCGATACGCCACCACCGGACGCCCCGCCGCCTGCGCCTCCACCGCCGTGATGCCAAAATCCTCCAACTGCGGGTGAATCAGCGCCCGACACCCCGCCAGCAGCTCCGCCACCTCCGCGTCCGCCAACCGCCCGCGAAACTCCACCCCGCCCGCGCCTGCAAACTCCCGCCGCAGCCGCCCCGCCTCCGGACCGTCACCCACCACCACCAGCCTGCGGCCGCTCCGCGCGCACGCCGCCGCCGCCAGGTCCACGCGCTTGTAGGCCACCAGCTCCGACACCACCAAATAATACCCCGCATCCTTCGCACCCGCCGCGCTCACCGCCGGCCGCGCCACGAAGCGCTCCACCTCCACCGGCGGATGCACCACCTCCGCCTCCCGGCCGTAACAACGCCGGATGCGCTCCGCCACGAAGCGCGAGTTCGCGATGAAATGATCCACCCGGTCCGCCGCCTCCCGGTCCGCCGCGCGCAACCCCGGAATCACGCGGCGAAACACCGCGCGCCCCACCCCGCCCAGCCCACCCGTGCGCGCCAGGTATTCGTCGCTCATGTCCCACAAATACCGCGGCGGCGAGTGGCAGTAGCACACGTGCACGCAGCCCGGCGGCTTGCCCATCGCCTTCACCAGCGCCGCGTCGCTGCTCAACAACAGACGCGTCCCCGCCGGCGCCTCCATCCTCCGCGCCGCCCAAGGATACAGCGGCAACAACTTCCGGTGATCGCAAAACCTCGGAGCCAGCGCCCCCAGCGCCGACACCCGAAACTCCCGCGCCGCGAACCACGCCGGCAGCGTGTCGCGTTTCAAAAACAGGGTCGACACCCCCGCCTCGGGAAACATCCGCGCCATCTCCTCCACCGTGCGCTCCCCGCCCCGCCGCGCCATGAACCAGTTGTGCGCCAGATGCGTCTTCACCGCCTTGTTCCTCCCTTTTCCGCGCGAGCGCGCGCCCGCTCCGTCCGTGCCTTCTCATACACCGCCAGGGTCTCCCCGGCGCATCTCGACCACGAAAACCTGCCGGCCCTTTGCCGTCCTCTCGCCGCCCAGATCGCGCGCTCATCCCCGTGCGTCAACAAGCGCCGGATCGCTCCCGCCCACTCCCGCCCGTCATCCGGATCACAGTAACACGCCGCGTCCCCCGCCGCCTCCGGGATGGCGCCGCAACGCGTCGTGATCACCGGACACCCCGCCTCCATCGCCTCCAAGACCGGCAGCCCGAAGCCCTCGTATCGGCTCGGGTAAACCAGGGCCGTCGCCGCCGCATACCATTGAGCGAGCTCCGCGTCCGACGCGCGCTCCACCCAGACGATCCCCGCCTGACGCATCGCCTGCGAACCGGGCTCGCCGCCCACGCACACCAGATCGCACGCCTCCCGCAGGCTGGGCTCCTCCGCCCACAGCCGCAGCAAAAGCTCGAAATTCTTATACCCGTCGCGACGACCGACGTAGAGGACATACGGCCGCTCCCGCAATGGCGCCGCCCCCGCCGCACCCGCCGCTCCGCCGGCCGCCACGCCAAGGCCGCCGCCATGATGCACCACCGCGAGCTTATCCTCCCGCACGCCGTAATACTTGATCACGTCGGCCCGCGTGCGCTCCGACACGCAGATGATCGCGTCGGCCCGCGCAAACGCCTCCCGCTTCATCGCCAACTCGTTTCCGCCGGTGTCCGGGAAAAGTTCGTGGATGCAATCATGCGCGGTCACCACCCGGGCCCAGCCCTCCGGCACGCGGAAACTGCGGTAGTAGGTCGCATGATACACCTCCGCCTCCCTCCGACGCGCCCATCGCTCGAACCTGATCGCGTTGCCCAGCCGCGCCAGCCTGCTGATCGCCGTCATGCCGCTCAGCCAGCGGGTGCCGACGCGCCGTCCGCCGAATCCCGCCGGCGGCCGCGCCAGGTGCCAGCCCGCCCAACCCGTCACCGTCACGCCGGGCGACGCCCGCAACGCCTCCACCAGACGGCTCGCGTAGCGCGACACCCCGCCCGCCGCCTGATCCTGGAAACACTGGTGATCAAAAACCACGCGCATGGGCCGTCCTCACTTCGCCGCGCCCGTCCCCGCATCGCGCATGAATTCGTGGTCCGCCCGGGTGAGCGGATCCCAACGTATCAATTTAGCCACTACACGCGAAACCCTTGTCGCCAGCGCCAGGCGCGCCCTCGCCCGCGGCACGTTCCCGCGGTGAAACAGATGCAGCGACTTCCCGTTCGAGACCACCCGCACCCCCAGGCTATCCGCCAGCCGCCGCAGGGTCCGCTCGCCGCAGAATCCCACATGCTGGCCGTGCTCCGCCGCCACATAGGGCCATTCGAAGAAGCGCTCGCGCGAGCCGTCGTTCAGCTCCGTCCCCACCAGCACCGCATCCGCCCGCGCCAGCAACTCCGCCAACAGCTCCCGCGGCCGTTCCACGTGCTCCAGCACCTCGAAACACGTGGCCAGCACGAAACCCTTCTCCCCCGGCCGCGCCTCGAATCCCCGCGCCAGCAGGTTCTCGCAGTAACGATCCTCCCAGCGAAAATCCACCCCGAGGTCCCGCATCCGCCGCGTGAACACGCCGTATCCGCCGCCGTAGTCCAGGCAACGGCCCCGCCGCCCCAGCACCAGCGCCAGCACCACCTTGGTCACATCCGCCAGCGTCAGCACGCGCTCGAGCGATCCCGTGTCCTGCGCCGTGATCGGATTTTTATAGGCTTCCTCCAGCCAGTAGGGCGTCTCCGTCTGGATGTAATCGCAGTGCGGACAGCACTCGTAGCCCACGTCGTGCGCGCGCAGGACCTTCGCCCGCCCCAGGGGCCGGACTTCACCGCCGCATGCTCGACACACCGCCTTCATGCCACCTTCGTGCCGGTCCTTCCGCCCGTGTGCCAGCCAAAGCGCGCGAGACACGCCGGCCTCGTCAGGGTCTCCGCAGATGGCGCCAGCCCCGCAGGGGCACCAGAAACGCCAGCGCCAGCCTCACCGTGTCCGCGCGCAGCGCGGGGTGCAGCCACTGCATGCCGAGCACCGTCGCCGCCTGGGCCGCCACCGTGCCCATCGCCGCGCCCTGCGCCCCGTATCTGGGGATCAGCCACGCGTTCAACCCGATGTTCAACGCCGTCCCCGCCACCGTGCAGAACAAACCGAAACGCTGCCGGCCTTCGTTGAACAGGACCTGCCACCGCGCCACCCCGGCAAAAACGAAAAACGCCGCCGGCGCATGCCAGCGCAGCACCTCCGCCGCCCCCGCGAAGTCCGGCCCATACGCCAGCGCGATCACCGGCTCGGCCAGCCACAGGATCGGCCACACGATCACGTGCGCCAGCGCGAGGTTGAGGTCGTAGTATTTCTGCACCGCCCGGCCATAGGCCGCCTCCCCCTCCGCCCGCGCCTTCAGCAGCCAGGGAAGGAGGCTGGAGGCCAGGGCCACCGGCACGAAATAGCCGAGCTCGGAAAACTTCACCGCCGCCACATACACCCCGGTCTCCGCCTCGCCCGCCAGGTTCCTCAGCAACACGACGTCCACGCGCATGTTGATCAAAACAAACAAACCCGACGCCAGCACCGGCCAGGAATTCGCGAGCAGCTCCCTCCCGGTGCGCGCCAGCTCCTCCCCTTGCAACCGTGGCAGCCCGGCGCGCCGCGCCAGCGCCCACACCAGCCCGCAGGTCAGCCAAGCCTCCCCCACCCACACCCAGGCAAAGGCCGCCAACCCCGCCCCGCTCCACACGCACGCGAGCTTGGCCGCGGATCCCGCGGCCAGCGCCACCCAGCTCGCCACCACCTCCACCCTGGCGCGCAGGGTCGCATGCAGCCAGATCGCCGGCGTCATTCCCGCCGCCTGCGACAGGCCCAGGCACAAGATCCACAACAGCCCGCGCGCTTCGTCCGTTTCGCCGCCCAGCGCCGCATACGCCGCCAGCCCCGCCGCGGAAATCAGCCCCGCCGCCAGCCGCAGGCGAAACACCGCCGCCAGCACTTTCCCCGCCTCCTCCGGCCGGTCGATCAAGCGACGCCTCACCAACGGTTCCAGCCCCAGCTCGGCCAGCGGACCGAGCACCACCAGCAACGTGATCGCATACTGCAGGCGTCCGAACGACTCCGGTCCCAGATGCCGCGCCACCACCAGCCCCACCACCAGCCCCGCCACGAGCCGGATCGCCTTGTCCGCCGCCAACCACAAAAAATTTCGCCGGCTCGAAGAGCTCGCCGTCGCGTCCGTCCCGTTTGCCTGACCGTGATTCGCCAAAGGAGACGCGAATGCGCCCGCTTCCCCGCGCACGGTCAACCTTTTGCCAAGACCATCGCGCGCCGCGCCGCCTCCATCCCGTGATTGCCTGTCCGGCCGCCTTCCCTCTCAAAAGAGGCTGCGTGCCCGCCTCGACTTCCTTCCTCCCCCGTCTCGCCCTCGTCATGCCGGTGTTCAACGAAGAGCCCGTGCTGCCCGAGCTATTCTCCCGCCTCGCCGCCCTTTTCGACGCCCATCCCAGCTTCGCCTGGCAGGCCATCTTGGTGGACGACGGCAGCCGCGACAAAAGCGTCGCCCTCATCTCCGCCCAGACCGCCCGCGATCCGCGTTTTCAACTCGTCCGCCTCAGCCGCAACTTCGGTTTCCAGGCCGCCATGATGGCCGGCCTCGAGACCGCCCGCGACGCCGACGCCGTCGTCACCATGGACGCCGATCTGCAGGACCCGCCCGAGCTCATCCCCGAGCTCGCCGCCGCCTGGCGCGGTGGCGCCGAGGTCGTCCTCGCCGTGCGCCGCTCCCGCCAGGAAAACGGCCTGCGCCGCCTCGGCTTCGAGCTTTTCCACCGCACGTTCTCGTCCCTCGTGGACCACCCCGTCGAGCCCAACACCGGCACCTTCGGGCTCATGGATCGCGTCTCCCTCCACGCCCTCCTCGATCTGCCCGAGCGCAATCGCTTTTTCCCCGCCCTCCGCGCGTGGGTCGGCTTCGAGGTCGCCCGCGTCGCCTACGATCGCCAGGAGCGCTTCGCCGGCCAGCCCGGGCAGACTTTCTCGCGCCTCGTCCGCTACGCCCTCGACGGCATTTTTAGCTTCTCCTACCTGCCGCTCCGGCTCGTCACCTACGCGGGCGTGCTCGCCGCCGGCATCGGCTTCGCCACCAGCCTCTACTTCGCCCTCCGCCGCCTGCTCGGCCAGGAGATCGCCTTCACCGGCTTCACCACCCTCGTCTGCCTCGTGCTCTTCCTCGGCGGCCTCCAGCTCATCGGCATCGGCGTCCTTGGCGAATACCTGGGCCGCATCTACGACGAGGTGAAAAAACGCCCGCACTACATCGTGCGCCGCCCCCCGCCCTCCGCCTGATCTCACCTCGGCCTCCTCACGCCGTCTTCCTCTTTGCGCATGCCCAAAACCCTTCTCGTCACCGGCGCCTCCGGCCTCATCGGCTCCGAGGTCGCCGCCCACTTCGCCCGCGAGCTTGGCTACGTCGTCCACGGCCTCGACAACAACCAGCGCGCCGTCTTCTTCGGCCCGCAGGGCGACACCCGCTGGAACCAGCACCGCCTCCAGCGCGAACTCCCCGGCTACGTCCACCACGAGCTCGATATCCGCGACCGCGCCGGCGTCCTCGATCTCGTCCGGCGCATCCGCCCGTCCGCCATCGTCCACACCGCCGCCCAGCCTTCCCACGATCGCGCCGCCGCCATCCCGTTCGACGACTTCGACACCAACGCCGTCGGCACCCTCAACCTCCTCGAGGCCGCCCGCCAGGCCTGCCCCGAATCCCCGTTCGTGCACATGAGCACCAACAAGGTTTACGGCGACGCCCCCAACCGCATCGCCCTCGTCGAGCGCGAGACCCGTTGGGACTACGCCGACCCCGCCTACGCCGACGGCATCGCCGAGACTTTCTCCATCGACCAGTCCAAGCACTCCCTCTTCGGCGCCTCCAAGGTCGCCGCCGACGTCATGGTCCAGGAATACGGGCGCTACTTCGGCCTCCCCACCTGCGCCCTGCGCGGCGGCTGCCTCACCGGCCCCAACCACTCCGGCGTCGAGCTCCACGGCTTCCTGTCCTACCTGGTCAAATGCAACCTCGAGGGCCGCGAGTATAAGATTTTTGGATACAAGGGCAAACAGGTGCGCGACAACATCCACTCCCTCGACGTCGCCCGCTTCATGGCCGCCTTCGTCGCCGCGCCCCGCGCCGGCGAGGTTTACAACCTCGGCGGCGGCAAAGCCAACTCCTGCTCCATCTTCGAGGCCTTCCGCCTCGTCGAGCGCCACTCCGGCCGCGCCCAGGTCTTCGCCTACCTCGACGAGCCGCGCGTCGGCGACCACATCTGCTACTACTCCGACCTGCGCAAGATGCGCGCCCACTACCCGGCGTGGGATATCACCGTGTCGCTCGACGAGACCCTCCGCCAGATCGTCGCCGCCCACCGCGACCGCGCCTCCACCCCCGCGTGATCCAACGGGCCTCGCTCCACCGGGCCTGCGTCGCCCTTCTGCTCGGGCTGCATCTCTGGCTCGCGTGGACCGCCTCGCGCGGCTTCGGGCCCACCGGGGATGAAAACGCCCACCTCGCCGGCGGAGCCGCCTACTGGCTGCGCGATGATTTCCGCATCCACGCCGAAAATGGCGTGCTCGCCCAGCGCTGGCTCGGCCTGCCTTTCCTCGCCGCTGCACCGCACCTCCCCCCGCCTGACGACCCGGTGTGGCACGACAACCACTACGTCCCGCTTGCCGAGCAC
>JALOTV010000083.1 GCA_025457685.1 Opitutaceae bacterium | reverse complement strand
CGGAGCGGGTCGCGGGGTTTGTCATCGTTCAACCCGATGCCCTTCGCCATTTCGCGCGCGAGTTCGTCCCACAGGGGAAATTCCGGCGCGTCCGGAGCGGATGGTTCCGCATTCCGGCTAAAGCCCGCACCGACCATCACCGTCGCAGCACCATCGCGCCAAAGTGCATCACAAATATGCTGAATGTGGGGAGTAACTGTCGGATCAAGAGAAGCCATAGGAATGGAGAAATTCGGTTGGTGGGTTGTTTGCGGTTTCTTTGCTCAGCCGAAGCGCAGTCGATGCCTCCGCAGGCTATCCACCGCCGGGCGCAGCCTTGCCTGCGGGGCGAATTGCAGGTGGCGGCCGGCGGCGGCGCGGAGTTGTAGCGCCTCGGGGCCCGCCTCGGTGAAACGCGTGGGGTTCACCACCACGCGCAGGTCGTCGTCCACCGTCCACAAACCCGCGTCGAACATCCAGTGGGCGCTCTTCGACAACGCCAGGCCGTTGGTCAGGTCGTCGTTGCCGGTCGCCGCCCAGGGCTCGATGTGCGCGGCGTCCACGATGCTCGCGCCGTCGGTCGTGAAACACCGGTAGCCGGTCAGTGCGCAGGTGTGGAAATAGTCGTCCACCACGCGGACCTGAAACCGCGCGCTGCGGCCTTTGCGTTTTCCGTCCGCCAAGGCTTTGGTGAGAACGTGATTGGCTTCGCCGGAAGTGCCTCCGACCACCATGCCGAGAAACTCGAATAAGGCCGCCTGCTCGACCTCGGTGAAGTAGTGGGAAACCAATACAAGGCGCGCCCTAACCCGAAAGTCGCGGTCTTCGAGCAATTCGAAGAAAATGGGATCCAGTTCAATCACCATGCAACTGTCCGCCGCTTGGGCCGGGCGCATTTCGGCGGTGAAGGCCTGCCAAAAGCCTTGGGTTTTGAGATGATAAAACGGCAGCCGCAGATCCAGGCGCGTGGGCCAACGATCCGCGACCAAAGTGCCGAGTTCGCGAAAGCGTAGCACAAGTTCTGGGGTTCGCGCGATTGTCCGTCCCGGCAGCTTACCTGATTCAGCAAGATCGAGAATCGAAAGAAGAAGCAGCGGTTTATGAGGGGCCGGGCCGCTCACGCCGTTGGTCGCCTTGCCGTTGGCCGCCCGAAGTCGGGTGAGTTTACCGAGCCACAGATCGACCGTGCTGGTGGGGTGCTTCATTTGTCTGTGGCATTAAAACCGATGGCCCAAAAGCACGCGTCAAAACGCTGGAACGAGGCGGTGACGGCTTGGGACATCGGATGAGTAAAGGGCGCGAATAACGGTTTTGATCTATCCCATAAATGCCATGTGGAAAGCCCCTTTGTGGATTTTAGCTAGGGGTGCATAGGGGGCGTGGCGAGTGGTTTGGGATGCAAGCGTCCACGTTGAGGGAGTCTCCGCTCCTTGGGGCGATAGGTTTGGTGGGGCGCGGGGTTGCGGGCTTGCGCGGAGCGAACAGGTCGGGAGCTTTGTCTTTTATGAAATTTCTCTCCTGGAATGTGAACGGTGCGCGCGCGGGTTTGGACAAGAACACGCTCGTGCCCTGGATGGCGGCGAGCGGGGCGGACGCGATTTGTCTGCAGGAAACGAAGTGTCATCCCGGCGACGTGGCGCATGTGTCGTGGCCTTCTGAATACAAATCCGTGACCTTTCACGCGGCGGAGAAAAAGGGCTACAGCGGCACCGCTATCCTCAGCAAACACGCGCCGCTGGCGGTTCGGTTTGGCATGGGGCGGCCGGAGCACGACGGCGAGGGTCGCGTGCTCACGGCGGAGTTCGCGGACTTTTTTCTGGTCAACGTTTACACCCCCAACGCGCAGGACGAGCTGCGCCGGCTGGCCTACCGGCAGGAGTGGGACCGGGTGTTTCTGGACTACCTGCGGGAGCTGGAAAAAACCAAGCCGGTGGTGACCTGCGGCGACTTCAACGTGGCGCACCAGGAGATCGATCTGGCGCGGCCGAAGGACAACGTGAAGAACCCGGGCTTCACTCCCGAGGAGCGCGCGGGCTTCTCGGAGTTCATCCGTCATGGGTTCGTGGATACGTTTCGAGAGTTCGAGAAGGGGCCGGGCCACTACTCATGGTGGAGCTACCGCGGCGGCGCGCGGGGCCGGAACGTGGGCTGGAGAATCGACTACTTCCTGGCTTCGGCCGCGCTGCGGCCGAAGCTGCGCCGGGCGTGGATCGAGCCCCACGTGATGGGCAGCGACCACTGCCCGGTGGGCGTGGAAATCGCCCTCTGAATCAATCCGGGAACCAGAGGTAGAGCGCGCCGGAGAGGGTGGGGCCGCCGGTGGCGGCGGGCGGGACGAGGTAGTAGGCCTCGCCCACGCCGCCGTAGGTGTTGGCCCCGGGCTGGAAGAGCACGCCGGTGAAGCGCACGTTGCGCGCGCGGGCGGAGCCGTCCGGCGCGGCGGGGATGAGGAAGCCGCCGGTGATGCGTCCGGTGGCGGTGTCGAGGCCGAGCGACCACGCGCGGGCGTTGGCGGCGGGGGTGTCGGTCGGCAGGCTGAAGCGGTTGTTGGCGGCGAGCAGCACACGCGCGGGCAGGCCGTCGTCCTGCCAGGGCGTGGCCGGGTCCATGCCCTCGAATGCGATCACCGGCACGATTTCGGCGGGGGTGGCGGGGGCGCCGAGGCGAGCGGCCAGATTGCGGGCGGTGGTGGGCGGCGACCAGGCTTGGAGGCGCACGAGGGTGCGGAGCGGGTCGAAGCCGGCGGCGTAGGCACCGGAGCCGGTCTGGGGGGATTTTTTCCAGTAGATCTCCTGCTGGTCGGCGAAGCGGGAAATATCGTAGCGGACAGGCGTGACGCTGTCGTCGCGGGTGAGGAAGGTGTGGCCCGCGAGGTAGTTTTCGCCGGCTTTGTGCGGGCGAACAAACCAATGGTAAACGGGGTAGTCGTCGTAGCCTTCGCCGCGTCCGGGGGCGAGCGAGACGGTGAGCGGTGTGCCGTCGGCGAGGTGGCCTTTGATGGAGAAGACGCCCGAGGCGGCGACGCGGCCGGTGGCGTAGCCGGGGCCGGCGGGGTAGGGATTCTCGGGATTGGCCAGCGGGGTGAAGGCGCCGAAGCTGAGGGTGTAGGCGCCGACCCAGGGGACGTTGCCATCGGCCCTGGTGCGGAGCGGCAGGTAGCCGTTGGCCCGGGCGACGGTGACATCGCCCTGGACGACCTCGGCCTCGACGAGGGGATCGTTGCCGAAGGCGAGGGAGATCACGCCCTGCGGCGTGGTCAGCTCGGTGAGCGCGAGGGTGCCGTCGGCGCTCGGGTGCAGGCGACCGCGCACGGCGCGCGGGGCGGCGGCGGAGCTGTGCAGGGTGCCGGTGTAGAGACCGGTGGCGGCGACCTGCAGATCGAGGCGGCCCCAGGGCAGGCGTGCCTCGTCAGGGGTGGCGAGCGGAATCTGGAAGCCGCCGACAAACGCGGACGGGAAGGGATTCACGGTGACGGTGCTCGTGCTGAAGGCGCTGCGGAGCGAGCCGAGCTGGGTCCATACGCGCACGGTGTAGGTGCCGGGGCGGGCGGTGATGACGCCGGTGAGCTCGCCGGTTGTCGGCGAGAGGGCGAGGCCGGCGGGCAGGCCCGAGGCGAAGTAGCGCAGGTCGGTCGAGGGCGGGTCGACCGCCAGAGCGCGGACGGGACGGCCTCCCACGTAGAACTCGTCGCCAGCGGTGGTGGTGAGCGCGAGGGGGGCCCGGGGGCGGATCTCGAGCACGCGGGTGACGGGTGCGGCGGCGGTGTAGTCTACGTTGCCGGCCTGGCTGGCGCGCAGCGTGACGCGGCCGGCGGCCAGGGCGCGGAGCGTGCCGAGGTCGGGGTTGTAAACGGTGGCGCCGGCGGGGACGGACGAGACGATCTCAAAGGCGATCGGAAGGCCCGAACTCGAAGAGGCGATGAGGCTGAAGGGATCGTCGCCGACGGTGGCGGGTGCGGGCGCGTTGAAGGTGATGCGCTGGGCGGCGCGAGTGACGAGGAAGGTGTGTTCGACCGGCGTGGCGGGGGCGAAGTTGACGTCGCCGAACTGGCTGGCGCGGACGACCACTTCGCCGGCGCCGACGAGGGTGAGGGTGCGTCCGTCCTCGCCGAGCAGAGCGGAGCCGGAGATCACGGTGAACGTGACCGGCAGGCGCGAGTCGGAGCTGGCGACAAGGCTCAAGGGCGCGGAGCCGAAGACGCGGTTGGCGGGGCGGGCGAAGGTGATGCGCTGGGCCTTCGCGGGGGCGGCGGAGCCGACCCGGGTGGCGGTGGCGACCACCGCGCCGCCCTCGCGCACGGCGAGCTCGGCGCCGGAGACGCGCAGGGTGAAATCGGGGGCGTTGTGGGAGAGGCCCCACTCGCCGTTGAGGTCGAGCGAGACGGTGTTGGTGAGGCGGCCGGTGGAGGCGTTCCACACGAAGGTGCCAACCTCGATGCCGGGCTCGCCGGCATCGTCGGGCGTGGCGGTTTCCAAGTGCACGTAGCTATTGTCCGCGAAGAAGACCAGGACGGCCTCGCCGCCCTCTACGGGTAGACGCCAGGCGCCGACGAGCGGAGAGGTGGAGCGCACACGGCGCAGGGTGTAGAAGTCGGTGCCGTCGCGGAGGTGCGCGGTGTCGCCGGTCACGATCAGGTTCATGGCGCCGCGCGGGTGGGAGAGGCCCCACTCGCGGTTTTGGTCTCGTTCGGGCGAAGCGGTGAACGCGCCGCCGAGCGTGCTCCAAGTGTAAGTGCCCGCCTCGAGGCCGGGCTCGCCGTTGGGGTCGTCGTTGCCTGCCTCCGCGTGATAATATTTCCCGTCGGCGGCAAAAACGAGTGCGACGGTCAGGCCGGGCTCGGGCGTGGCGAGCGTCCATGCGCCGTGGAGGTCGAAGCTGCGCATGCCGGCGGGCTGCACGGGGATGATGCGCTCGACGGTCTCGGCGGCGGCGTAGGTGACGCCGAAGCGTTCGCCGCCCGGCTGGCTGAGGCGGAGCGTCACGAAGCCCGGCGCGCTGGCGGAGAGTTGGTTGCCGGCGAGGGTGGCGATGTTGTCCGGGTAGGACGAGACGAGCGTGATGGTGACAGGGAGACCGGAGCTGGCGGAGACAAACAGCAGGGTGGGCGCGGCACCGGCCTCGAGATTGAGCGGCAGCGACGGGTTGATGCTTTGCTCGCGCGGCTCGGCCGGCTCGTTTGCCGTGGCGGTGAAGGAACGCTCGACTGGGTTGGCGGCGGCGTAGGTGACGCCGAGGCGTTCGCCGCCGGGCTGGGTGGCGCGCACGGTGACGAGGCCGGCGGCGGTGGCGCTGAGGAGGTTGTTGTTGGCGCCGCTGATGGTGGCCGAGCCAGCGATCACGGTGTAGGTAACAGGGAGGCCGGAGCTGGCGGTGGCGGAGAGCAACTGCACGGAGCCGACCGGGGCGTTGAGCAGCGACGGGAAGGTGATTTCTTGAGGCGTGGGGAGGATGTCGCCTCCGGTGGTGACGGTGAGGGAGCGCTCGACCGAGGGGGCGGGTTCTCGGGTGTCGTCGCCCGCTTGGGAGGCGCGGAGCACGACGGTGCCGGGCTCGCCGCTGAGCGTGATGGTGCGGCCGTCGGTGGTGCTGGCCGGACCGGAAAGCACCGCAAAGGTGACGGGCAGGCCGGAGCTGGCGATCGCGGTGGGGATGAACGGGGCGGAGCTTGCGGTGCGCGAGGCGGGTGCGGGGAACTCGATGGTCTGGGCGAGGCCGGTGAGGCGGAAGCTACGGGTGACGGAGATCGGAAGGAAATCGCCGTTGCCCGCCTGGGTGGCGGAGATGACCACCTCGCCGCGGGCGGCGCCGGGGGTGACGATGCGGCCGCTCACGGTGGCGGGGCCGGAGGCGACGGCATAGCTCATGGGCAGGCCGGCGCTGCTGGTCTCGGGCAGGTCGAAGGCGGGGGAACCGAGCGGAAGGTCGGAGAGGCTGAGGTTAACGGTTTGGGCGCGGAGGGTGGTGCCCAGTTGGCCGATGGCGGAGCCGCCTTCGGGCGCGGTGACCCAGACGCGACCGGTGGCGCTGGTGTCTTGGTTGGCGAGGGCGTCGCCGATCAGGGCCTGCGGGGAGGAGAAGGACTGGATCTCGGAGCTGGTGGAGCAAGTGACGGTGAACTCGATGTAGCTGCCGTTGGGAATGGTGAGGTCGAGGTAGCCCATGCCGGTGTTGTTGAGCTCGTTCCATGCGCCGGAGCCGCCGGCCACGCCCACGCCGGGGAAGTCGGGGGTGAAGGTGGCGCCGGAGCGATTGGCCCCAAAGACGGAGGTGGCGGTGACGGTGGGGCCGGAGGGGAAGCGCGACGAGGTGATTGAGAAGCTGGAGCCGAAGTCGGAGATGCGCAGATTGCCGCTGCGGCGGTAAATGGTGCCACTGACGAGGAGGCTGGCCTGGCCCGAAGGCGTCCAGATGCGGTTTTCGGAGCGGAGGCTGCTGGAGAGAAACGAGAACGAGGCGTGGATACGCACGCGGACGGTGGAGGCGGCGGGATCTGCGGCGCTGGCTTCCACGCGTTCATTGACCAGCGTCACGTAGGAGCGGGCGAAGGGTCGCTGGCCGTTCAGGGTGGTGGCGGGTATGGCGGTGAGGTCTGTGGCGGAGGTGCTGGTGACGGAGCGCACGCTCATCTCGACGCCATCGCCAAGGCTGGCGAGACGACGCACGAGCGAGGTGGCCTCGCGGGAGATGGCGTAGCCGGCGCCGCCGTTATCGGTGGCGACCCGCAAGGGCGGGCCGGGATCGATCTGGAGTTCGTTGGCGGAAAGAAGCCGGTCGGTGGTGAGAAAGGTGGTCGGGCTGTTGCCGGCGCCGACGCCGCGCTCGATGTAGCGTGTCTGGGCGGAGAGTCCGGCGGCGCCGGCCAGCAGACAGACCGTGGCGAGGATGAAGAGACGGCAGAGCTGGAGCGCGAAGCGGGGACGGTGGATCATGGCGGAAGGCAAAGGGTTGAAGCGAACCGAGGCGAAGTTCCTTTTGATGCGATAAATAAAAGGCAATTCAACTGCGAAAAGGCGTCCGGGATTTGCATGCGCCGGGGGCGGCGTGGTTGGGTGAGGCATGGAAGCATACACCTCAAGCGCACAGGCGGAGTGGGCGGAGGCCGAAGGGGAGGCCTTGCATGCGCGGTTGCTCGCGCGCGGCGACACGGTGGCGGCGGCGGAGAGCCTGACGGTTGGGCGGGTGCAGGCGCAGCTGGGGCGGCGGAGCGGGGCCTCGGGGTATTTCGCCGGCGGCGTGACCTGTTACGCGACTGCGGCGAAGGTGCGCCTGCTCGGGGTGGACGCGGCGCATGCGGCGGAGGTCAACGCGGTGTCGGAGCGGGTGGCGCGCGAGATGGCGGCGGGGGCGGCGCGGATGTTTGGCGCGTGTATCGGCGTGGCGACTACGGGCTATGCCGAGCCCGATTCCGCGCGCGGGGTGGCGACGCCCTTCGCCTGGGTGGCGGCGGCGCGCGGCGACGACGTGCGCGCGCGCCGGGTGGACGGCGCGGCGCTGGGGCGGGAGGCGATGCAGGCGCGGGCGGCGGCGGAGGCGCTGCGCCTGCTGGCGGAGCTGGTCGGCTAGGCGGCTGACTTACTCGATGCCGGTGACGGGGAGGTCGGCCGGGTGCTCGATGCTGAAGCGGAGCGGGAGTTCGCGTTTCTCGCCGGGCTTGAGATCGAAGCGCCAGGTGAGTTTGCCGTCGGCGTCGCGGGCGATGCCGGGGCGGGGCGGCTGGGCGGCGGCGTCCTCGGGCTTGAGCAGTTCGCGTTCGGCGGGGGCGAGGAGTTTGACCAGGATCTTTTCGTCGCGGGCGACGGGGACGGCGTCGCGGATGACGATGCGCTCGGCGGTGCGCTTGTTGTTGGTGACGGTTACGAGGATGTCGTAGGTGGTGCGGCGGCTCTTGGTGGCGAAGCCGGTGTCCTCGGTGAAGCGCGACACGATCTTGCGTTTGATGGCGATGCCCTCGTCGGCGCCGAGGCTGAGGGTGAATTTTTCGCCGGGCATGGTGGTGGCGAGGCGGGAGGCGGCGACAAAGGTGTCGTCCAGGAAGACGTTCATCGCGCCGCCGAGGAAGGGCAGCTCGCTGCGGTTGGTGACGTAGGCGGCGAGGTAGGCGGTCTCCTGGAGTTTGGGCGTGGCCTGGTATTGGAGTTCGGCGGCGAGGGAGGCGGAGCCGAGCGGGACGCGTTGCGGGGTGTTGTCGCTGGCGAGGGTGACGGGGGTGGCGATCTTGAAGCTCGCGCTGGTGGCGGCGGAGGCGACTTCGGCGACGGCGAAGGTGGACTCGATGGGGGCGGCCTCGGCGACTGCATCGGGGGCGCCGGCCGCGACCATCATGAGATTGTTGCTGAAGGAGGCGGGGACGGAGCCTGCGGCGCGATCAAAGGCCATGGAGCTGCGCGCCATCTTGCCGTAGGCGACGGGACGGGAAACATCCACGAACCACGGTGCGATCTCGGGAGCGGCGCCGCCGAGGCCGGGGCGGGCGGTGGAGAGGGTGAGCGTGATGGCGTTCCAGTCCTCGCCGGTGGCGTTGCGCACGAGGCCGAAGGCATCGAGCTGGACCTGGCGTTGCTCGCTGCGCAGGCGGGCATCGTAGGCGGGCGACCAGCTGGCGCCTTCCAGCGTGTAGCGAAGGGTGATATCCAGACGGCCGGGGCCGGGGGTGGCGTAGCGCACGGTGACGACCTTGGTGGCGCGCCGGCCGGCATCGCGGCCGCGCAGCTCCTGGAGCTGGGCCTCGGCGGCGGCGATCTTTTCGCCCAGGGCATTGCGCTCGAGATCGAGTTTTTGCGCGGCGGCGTCGAGGCGGGCGCGCTGGGTGGCGGAGAACCCCAGGAGTTTCTCGTAGTCCTCGAGGGAAGGCCGCGCGGGCGGGGTGGCGCCGGCGGGCGCGGGGGTGGGAGAGGTGGATGCCTTCTCGATGTTGGCGAGCAGGGCGCGTTGCGAGTCGAGCACGCCGTGCTGATCGGCGAGGGAGCGCTCCTCGCGGCGGAGGGCGAGCAGCTGGTCCTCGAGGGCCTTTACGCGCGCATCGGGCTCGGCGGTGACGAAGACGATGCGGGTGGAGACATCGAGCAGGGAGGCGGCGACGTTGCCCGCGGCCGAGACCTGCACGGACTCGTCCTGGAGGGCGGCGGGCAGGCCGGAAAACGTGATCTCGCTCGTGCCGGCGGGCAGGGCGACGGCGCCGGCGAGACGCGTTACCACGGCGCGGTCGGGGTAAACGGTGGCGGCGGTGAGGCGGGACTCGGCCTGGATGGGCGCGGCCAGCACGGCGGGGGCGACGAAGGCGGACGTGGTGGCGGCGAAGGCGGCGAGCACGCGAAGGGAGGAGGGATCGGAAATCATGGCAGGGAGTGGGTAAGCGGTTATGGGCGCGTCGTTCCCGAAAATCGAGCGCATGACAAAAACCTGACATGGGTGACAAACGGCACGGAAATACGCCTGCAATTTTCGCGGCGGGCGTCATGGGTGACGGGCAGCACCTCCTATTTTCATGAAACGATTCGCTCCGTTTATCGCGTTGTTCCTCCTGACCATGCTCGTGGCCGCGCCCATCCAGGCGGCGGTGGATGCGAGCGCCAAGCCGGCCGCGCCGGCCGAGGACAAGTCGCCGGTCTCGCCCTATGCCAAGGCGATCTCCACCGTCACGGGCGTGGCGATCTCGCCGCTGCTGGGCACGGGCGCGCTGGGTCTTTATCAAAACATCACGGCCAAGACGGACGCGGAGAAGGCGTCGCTGCCCTGGTATGCGCAGTGGAGCTTCATCCTGCCGGCGCTGGCCATCGTGGGCGTGTGCGCGGCGAAGGACTCGCTCGGAGCGGTGGTGCCGCCCGGCCTGAAAAAACCCCTCGATGTGCTGGAGACGATCGAGAACAAGGCCTCGGGTCTGGTGGCGGCGGGCGCGGTGGTGCCCTTCACCATGAGCGCGCTCTCCAAGATGATCGTAGCGTCGGCCCCGGCGGGCGGCGGCGAGGCGCTGGCCCAGTCCGGCACGGCGACGGTGCTGGTGGGTGCGATCGATTGGGCGTGGTTGTTGAATCTTTTGACGGTGCCGATCGGCATCGCGGTGTTCGTGGTGGTGTGGCTGGCCTCGCACGCGATCAACGCGCTGATCCTGCTCAGCCCGTGGGGCGCGATCGACGCTGCCCTGAAGGGCATGCGCACGGCGGTGCTGGCGCTCATCCCGCTGACCGCGATGCTCAACCCCTGGATCAGCGCGGCGCTCTCGCTGGTGCTGATCGTGGTGGCCTACCTAGTGGCCGGCTGGGCGTTTCGTTTGACGGTGTTCGGCGCGATCTTTTCGTGGGACTTTTTCACCTTTGGGAAATCCCGCTGCCGCGTGGCGGAAAAGGGCGAGAATCCCCTCTTCTCCAGCAACGTGCTGAGCAAGCAGGGCGTGCCGATGCGCACCTGGGGCCGGCTGAAGAACGAGCCGGAGAACGGCAAGCTGGTGTTTCGCTACCGTCCCTGGCTGGTGCTGCCGGAGAAGACCCTCGACGTGAAGCTCGACCAAGCGGCGGTGGGCAAGGGCCTGTTTATCTCGAGTATCCAGAGCGGCGATACGACGGCCTTCGTGCTGCCCCCCCGCTACCGCGGTCACGAGGAGGCGATGGCCCGGGCCTACGCCCTCGAAGGCGGCGTGAAGGACGCGGGCCTGCTCAAGGCCTGGGGTGCGCTGAAGGAGCTCTTCGGCGGCGGTGCGGCGCGCGCTCAGGTGACGCAGGCGACCGGACCCGGGAAGGGCACGCCCCAAAGCGAAGGCGCGGGGTCGGGCTCGGCGGAGACGCCGGGCGCGAGGTGTTTTAACACGTCCGCGTAGCTGAGGCTGCACTGGAGGCGGCGCTGGCCCTTGGAGTCGATCTTGGGGTTGAGCACGAAGACGGCCTCGGAAAAGGGTGGGGCGGATTTTAGTTTTTGCGCGGCGGCGCGGGCCGCTGCGGGGGTGAGTGAACGGTCCTTTGTGATGGCGTCGAGCCGCTCGAGATCGGCGCGGAGCACGGGGCCCCAGAGCGCGCGCCAGGCGGCGGGCTCGACGCGCGGGGCGAGGATCTTGACGAAGCGTTTTTCGGTCGGCGTGGGCTGCTCCCAGTAGCCGAGGACGAGGATGAACGGCTCGTCGATGTCGAATTGGCGAAGGGCGTCGCCCAGGCCCACGGGAGAGCGGAAGCGGGTTGCCTTGGGGTTGAGCGGCAGGCCGGCGAGGGCGGGATCGGGCAGGCGGTTGAGTTCGCCGGGGATATCCCACTTCTGCGTGTATCCAGGCGCTCGATACCCGGAGAAAAAGGTGTCAGTGATCCAGTGTTCGAAGACCAGCCCGTGGGCCTGGACCTCGGCGAGCGGGCCGGGGAAACGCATGGCAGGTGACGGGCGGGTTAAACGAAAGGATGGCCTCGCGATGCGCGCTCGGCAAGGAATCGGGCATGGACGAAATCGAGACGAAGATCGCGGCGGGGTTTGCCAAGATGGGTTTGGAGCGGGCGCGGCGGCATGTGTTTCTTTGTCCGGGGCCGGAGTGCTGCGCACCGGAGGCGGGGCAGGCCTCGTGGGCCGCGCTGAAAAAGGCGTGCACCGCGCCGGGGGCGGACGCGTTGCGCAGCAAGGCGGATTGCCTGCGGGTGTGCGCTGGCGGGCCGTGGATGGTGGTCTATCCCGAAGGCGTCTGGTATGGGCAGGCCACGCCCGAGCGGGTGGAGCGGATCGTGCGCGAGCACGTCATCGGCGGCGTGCCGGTGGCGGAGTGGGTGGCGCGCACGCGGCCGCTGTGCGGCGATAAACCCTAATCGATCACCACGCGGTAAAAGATCACCGGGGCGGTTTCGGGAAACTCGAAGACCACGTCGCTGGACGGGCTGATGGTCGCGGTGGAGGCGACGAGGCGGAGACGCGAAAGGGTGATCATAAGCGAAGCATTCCGACGGGCACGACCGGCTGGCGGTAACGGTGTGCGGGGTGGGGCTGGCGCGCACCTGCTGGTCTTGGTGCCGGTTTGGTCCGGCGCGGACGGGGCGGAGGATGCGGCAAAAGGAAGCGGGGGACGCCGTCCGTGACGGGCCTGATAGCGACTCGTGTCAGGCCTTAGTCAAACCGATTGCCTTACGGGCGATGTGCCCGCGACGCGGTGTTTCAGCGCTGGGCGCTGAAGTTGAGCGAGGCCACGCCGGGGCCGGTGTTGTTGCCCGTGCCGTAGCGATTGCCTTTGAACTCGAACTGAACGGCAGCGCGGTCGCTCACGTTGATGAGCATGTCGGCGTTGGGCACGGGATAGCGTTCGCCCGTCACCAGGGAGCGCGGGGCGGCGAGCTCGCGGTTATCCAGCCTGGCTTTTACGGAGACGATCTGCACGGGACGCAGGGCGATGATGTAAACGGGCTCCTCCGTCTGGGTGGCGGTCGTGGCGGAGGCGGTCGCGGAGGACGAGTCGTCGCCGCTGGCGAGGCGCACGACGCCCCAGATCACGAGGGCAAGAAGGACAACACCGCCGACGCCAAGCCAGAGGCCGTTTTTGGCGAGGAGGGCGCGGTCGAGTCCGCCGAGGGGCATGCGGGGCTGGAAGGGTTGGCGAGGGGCGCTGGCCGCGGGGGCGTCGCCGCCGGGCGTCATGGCGGCGGCGGTGGAGGAGGGGGCGGCGGCCATGCCACCTTCCTTGACGGAGCTGGCGCTCGAGTGGCTGATCTCCATCTTGCCGTAGATCTCGCGGTTGAGGCCGCGGCCGGCGGGGCGTCCGCCTTCGCCGAGGCCGAGGGCGAGGTAATCGTTCACGATCTTGTCGCCGGGGAGCTTGAGGTAGTTGGCGTAGATGCGGAGAAAGCCGCGGACGTAGATCTCGGGCAGCTTGATGTCGAACTGGCTGCTCTCGAATTTGTGCAGGTAGTCGCCACGGATCTTGGTGGCCTCCGCGGCTTCGCGGATGGAGATCCCCTTGCGTTTGCGTGCTTCTTCGAGGCGGTCGCCGATCGTCTGCATGGAGTGGTCAGTAAGGTGGGGGAGGCGGAGGAATAAAGGACTAAGTTATCCGGAGCGGCGGGGCGGGGTGCGGCGGGCGGGGCGGGGTGCGTGGAGCAGGCGACGGGCCGGAAGCGGGCGGGGTTACCAGTTTTCGACCGGGCCCTTGGGCACGGGGATGGACTCGCGGGCGAAGACCGGATCGTCGGGATCGCGGAGGAAAGAGGCGACGAGCGGGTCGGGCCGGAACTTGGGCAACAACTCGCCGTGTTCGTCGCAAAACCTGGCGCGCCAGGCGATGTAGTCGGCGAGCACGCGCTCGAAGTCTGCGCGGCTGGTGATGCCGAGGATGGCTTGCTTGAAGGGTTTGGCGGGACCGAAACGCCGCGCATACCATGGGGCAACGCGCCGGAAGAGGCGCGCGCCGTGGTCCTCGCCGTAAAATTCGAGGTAACGCTCGAAATGGATACGCAGCACGCGGACGCGTTCCTCAAACGTGGGTTCGGGCAGGAGCTCGCCGGTGCGCAGCAGGTGATCGGTGCGTTTGAAAATCCAATCATGTGGCGGGCGGCCTCGGGGGTGGTGACGTCGCCGTTGCCGATGACGGGGATGGAGCGCACGGCCTCGACGACGGAGCGGATGCCGGCGAGGTTGACCTGGCCGGCAAAGCCCTGGGCGCGGGTGCGGCCGTGGACGAACACGGCGGCGACGCCGGCATCCTCCAGCACGCGGGCGAGGTCGGGGGCGGTGAGGTTTTGCTCGTCCCAGCCGAGGCGCATCTTGGCGGTGACGGGGATTTTGACCGCCGCGATCATGCCGCGCACGAGGGCGGCGGTCTTGTCGAGCTCGGTCATCATGGCGGAGCCGCCGCCGATCTTGACCACTTTTTTGACCGGGCAGCCCATGTTGATGTCCACCGCGTCGGCGCCGAGTTCCTGGCAGATGACGGCGGCGTCGCGCATCTCCTCGGGCACGGCCCCGAAGAGCTGCACGGCCCACGGGCGGTCGCCGGGCGCGGTGGCGACGAGCTTAAGGGCGGTGGGGTTGCGCTCGATCAGCGAGCGGGCGTTGACGAGATCGGTGGTGGCGAAGCCCAGGCCGCCCAGTTCGCGCACGGTGAGGCGCATGGGCAGATTCGTGTATCCAGCAAGTGGAGACAGAAAGAGGTTGGACGAGAGGGTGAGCGGACCGAGGCGCATGCAGGGCGGCGAAGGTTCAGGCGGAAGGGGCGGCGGGCGGGAAGCGTTCGGGATCGGGCGGGACGAGGAGCGAGACATCCCGGCCGGCCTCAAGTTCGGTGAGCCAGTGGAGCAGGCGCAGGGTGATATCGGCGTCGGGCTGGCGGTGCTTGTGCAGGAAATCGTTCAGGCGCTGGCGCGGCAGGCCGAGGTGGCGGGCGAGGCGGGCGCGCACGCCCCGGCGCGCGGTGGCGACGCGTAGTTGCGCGGCCATTACATCCCAGAGCGGGGTGGCGGATTCGCCGGCCGGCCGGGAGCCGGCGGGGGCGAGGCGGGCGTGGCCGGGCCGGCGATCAACGGCGCGGAAGGTGGCCCGGGCGGCCTGGCGGGCGGCGATCTCGGCGGCGACGCCCAGGGCCTCGATGAGTTCTACGACCGGTCGAACGGAAGGGTGAAGGGGCGGGATATGCGAGGACATGGGCGTGAAGCGGCGAAGTTGGGGGAAAAATCGGCGTTGTCACCAAATTGGTTACAAAATGCTTGGGGGCTAAAAATGCTGAAGCGCGGAGGATTACGGAGATATGTAACCAAATTGGTGACAAAATGCCGAGGGGCGGATTGCACGGATGGGGAGGCGGGGACAGGGTGGGGAATGAACGTGCGAAAGCGGAAACGAGTGTGGGTGTTTGTGGCGCTGCTGGCGGGCGCGCAGCTGCCCTCGCTGTGGACCGGGGCGCGGACGGTGAGCGTCTGCGGCGCGGGGGCATGTCTCACGACCGCACTCGAGGCGGATGCGCGGCTCGCCGGCGGGGTGGTCGAGGGCGCGAAATAAAGCGGTGGAAACCGGGACGAAAAACCGCGTCGGTGAGGTTCCTGCTGCGGCGGGACCGGCGGGCGGTGTTGCGTTTCGCGCCGCTGCAAAGCCCGCTCGGTCGGCGAACTTTGGAGCGACTGGGACTGCCCACGGGGGACTTCGACAGTCTGGTGTTTTTGCCGGGGCTGGAATCCAGCGCGCCTAGCCTGCGCACCGACGGAGTGGCGGAGGTGTTGCAGGTGCTCGGCGGAGGCTGGGCGGTGGTCGGCCGGACGCTGCGGCGAGTGCCAGCGGGATGGCGCGACGCGGCCTATCGTCTGGTGGCGCGGCTGCGCTACCGATTGTTTGGCGAATACACGCCGAAGCCCTTGCCGGTGGCGGCGTGGGCCGAGCGATTCCTGGAGTAGTCCGCTAGGCGCGTGGCAGCGCGGCGAGGGCGGCGGCCAGGCGGCGAATCGCCTCGTCGAGGGTGGCGCGGGGGC
>JALOTV010000369.1 GCA_025457685.1 Opitutaceae bacterium | reverse complement strand
GGCGCCGATCTCGGCGGCGCCGAGGGGCAGGCCGAGGTGGCCGGAGTTGCTCTTATGGACGGCGTCCATGGCGAGGCCACGGGCCTGGTTGGCGGCTTGGGCGAGGAGGGTGAGGTCGAGTGCCATAGGGAAAAGATGAGGTGTGAGAAAAAAGAGAAGATGCGATTAAACCGACTAAAGGGTGTGCAGTAGAAAGGCGTGCGGCGTCGGGGAAAGCCCAAAGGCCATGAAAAAAGGTGCAGACCTCGAACAGACCGTCTCATGAGTCGGTTTTGTGCGGACCGCCGACTGAGAAAGCGGTGCACAAAAAACCCCGCCGGTGAGGGCGGGGTGAGAAAAGCAGGACGCGGGAAGCGACGAGCTCAGGCCTTGGCGGCGGCGGCGGCCTTGGGGTCGAAGCGCTCAGGCCTTGGCGGCGGCGGCGGCCTTGGGGTCGAAGCGCTTGACGTTGACCTGCATGGCGGCCTTGCCCTTCAGATCGCGGAGGTAGTAGAGGCGGGCGCGGCCGGTCTCGGACTCGCGATCCACCTCGATGCTCTCGATGTTGGGGGAGTTGAGGGGGAACACGCGCTCGACGCCCTCGCCGTAGCTGATACGGCGCACGGTGAAGGTCTCGTGGATGCCGTGGCCCTTGCGGGCGATGACAATGCCGGCGAAAAGCTGGGTGCGCTCTTTGTCGCCCTCGCGGACCTTGGTAAGGACCTTGACGCCGTCACCGACCTTGAAGGACGGAACGGAGCGGATCTGGGCGGCGGTGATCTCTTTGATGATCGGATTCATGACGTGTAAGGTTTTTCGAGTAAATCGGGTCGGACGAGGCGGGTTTTTTCCACGCGCTTCTCGTGTCGCCATTTTTCGATTTCAACGTGGTTGCCCGAAAGAAGAACCTTCGGCACGGACTGACCTCGAAACTCGGCGGGACGCGTGTATTGCGGGAAGTCGAGAAACCGACCGGTGAAGGATTCGTGTGTCAACGACTTTTCGTCACCAAGCACGCCGGGGATGAAACGAGCAAGCGCGTCGATGACCACGGCGGCAGGCAAAGTGCCGTTGGTCAGCACGTAATCGCCTATGCTGATTTCCTGGTCGATGACGGTGTCGCGTATGCGTTGATCGATGCCTTCGTAGTGGCCGCTGAGCAAAATCAGGTGCGACTGGGTGGAGAGTTCGCGGGCGATTTTCTCGCTGAACGGCACGCCATCCGGCGTCAGGTAGATGCGACGGCAGCCGGGAGTCTGCAGTTGCTCGATCGCGGCCACCACCGGCTCGGGCTTCATCACCATGCCGGCCCCGCCGCCAAAGGGACGGTCGTCGGCGGTGCGATGCTTGTCGGTGCACCAAGTCCGCACGTCATGCACCGCCACGCCGAGCAGTTTGGCCTCGATGGCCTTGCCCAGGATGCTCTCGGCGAGAAAGCCCTGGAGCATGCGGGGAAACAAAGTGAGGACGTCGATCTGAACCGGCATGTTTGAAAACAGAAGCGCCTCGGATGTTAAATCCGAGGCGCAAAGTCTAGAGTAGATAAACCGAGATCAGGCGGCGACGGCGGCGGGAGCGGCCTTGCGGGCGTTCTTGATCAGGCTCTTCGCCGTGTCGGTGGGGAGGGCGCCCTTGGAGAGCCAGTAGTCCACGCGATCGACCTTGAGGGTCAGGGAGTCCTTCTTGGCGCGGGGATTGTAGGTGCCGAGGATCTCGGTGGCGGCGCCATCGCGGCGGGAACGGGCTTCGGCGACCACAACGTGGTAAATCGGATTGTGGGTGGAGCCGATGCGGGAGAGGCGGATTTTAAGGGCCATGGAAGGTCTAGGGACGAGGGCTTGTGAGTTGGAAAAGGGTGGAAAACACGGCGCGGGCGCGGCGGTGTCAAGCGATGATTTGGCAGGATATTTCATCCGCGTCGCCATGCGCCCCGTCCGCCGGGCCGCACATTCGCCAGAACAAACCTTGACCGCTTACCCGCCGTGTGGCGAGCGTCCCGCCCTTATGAAAGCTGGAATCGTCGGTCTTCCAAACGTGGGCAAGTCCACTCTTTTCAACGCCCTCACGCGCTCCCGCAAGGCCGAGGCCGCCAACTACCCGTTTTGCACCATCGATCCCAACGTGGGCGTGGTGACCGTCCCGGATGATCGCGCCTACGCGCTCAAGGACATCGCCAAGACCAAGGTGGTCATCCCCGCCGTGATCGAGTTCGTCGATATCGCCGGCCTGGTCGCCGGCGCCAGCAAGGGCGAAGGGCTGGGCAACCAGTTCCTCGCCAACATCCGCGAGACCGACGCCATCGTCCACGTGGTGCGCTGCTTCGAGGACCCGGATGTCATCCACACCATGGGCTCGGTCGATCCGGTGCGCGACATCGAGGTCATCACCACCGAGCTGGTCCTCGCCGACCTCGACGCGGTGGAAAAGCGCCTGGCCAAAACCCAGAAGCTGGCCAAGGCCGGCGACAAGGACGCCCAGGCCGAGTTCGCCCTGTTAGAAAAACTCGTCCCCCACCTTAATGCCGGGAAACCGGCCAACGTCCTCGACTGCACCGACGACGAGAAAAAGTTGCTCCAATTTTTCCAGCTCCTCTCGGCCAAGCCCGTGCTCTACGCCTGCAACGTGGCGGAGGGCGATCTCGCCAACGCCGAGGCCAACCCCTTCGTGCAGAAGGTAGCCGAGTTCGTGAAAGTTCACCACGACGCGGCCTACGTGCCGATCAGCGCGCGCATCGAGGCCGAGCTCATCGACCTCTCCCCAGAGGAGGCGAAGGAGTTCCTCAAGGATCTCGGCGTCACGGACTCCGGCGTATCCAACCTCATCCGCGCCAGCTACTCGTTGCTCGGACTTCAGACCTACTTCACCGCCGGTGAAAAAGAGGTGCGCGCGTGGACCATCCGCAAGGGCTGGAAGGCTCCCCAGGCCGCCGGCGTCATCCACACCGATTTCGAGAAAAACTTCATCAAGGCCGAGGTGGTCTCCTTCGAGGATCTCGTCCGTCTGGGCAGCACCGCCGCCGCCCGCGAGGCCGGCAAATACCGGCTGGAAGGCAAGGAATACGTCTTCCGCGACGGCGACGTCGCCTTGTTCAAGGTCGGCGCCTGAGCCTTCGCCCAGCGGGATCGCGTCCCCCTCCCCCGCTCACAAATCGAAGTGACAGGCCACTTCGTGCGTGGGCCGCGCGGGGTCGGGCGCACGGAGCGCGGGTTTCTCCACCCGACAGCGTTCCTGCGCATGCGGGCAACGGGTGTGAAACGGACACCCGCTCGGCGGCGTGATCGGCGAGGGCACGTCGCCGCTTAGCACCACGCGTGAAGACTTGCGGCGCGGCTCGGGCAC
>JALOTV010000082.1 GCA_025457685.1 Opitutaceae bacterium | reverse complement strand
CTCAACAACGCCGCCGCCCTCTACGAACTCAGCTCCGAGTTCATCACCGCCATCGGCGAGGCCACCGCCGAGTCCCTCCCCGTCGCCGCCGGCCTCGCCGTCGACGCCACCTCCGTCGCCCGCGGCCTCGCCCTCTACGGCGGCGCCACCTCCGCCTACGCCCAAGGGCTCGCCGGCCTCGCCTTCGAAAACACCGTCGCCTTCCTCGAATCCGAAGCCGCCAACCTCGAGTCCGAAGCCGAGGATTTTTATACCCAATACAACTGGGACAACGAGGATAAGCGCCACGTCGTCGAGTTCGAGCGCCTCCTCGACCTCGTCCTCGCCCAGCGCCACGAACTCGCCCGCCGCCTCACCGAACTCCAAAAAGCCACCGAGGAGGTCTCGCGCCTCATCGCCCGCGCCGACCGCATCCTCGCCGACCGCGAGATCTTCCGCCAGCGCGCCGCCGCCGTCATCCAGGGCTACCGCACCCGCGACATGACGTATCGCACCTTCCGCAACGAAGAGCTCTCCCAATACCAGGCCCTCTACGACCTCGCCGCCCGCTACGCCTACCTCGCCCTCCAAAGCTACGACTACGAGACCGGCCTCCTCGGCAAACCCGCCGGCCAGGACCTCATCGACGGCATCGTCGGCACCCGCTCCCTCGGCGACTTCAAGAACGGCCAGCCCGTGGCCGGCGGCTCCACCGGCGACTCCGGCCTCGCCGGCGTCCTCGCCCGCCTTCAGGCCGACTGGTCCGTCGTCGAGTCCCGCCTCGGTATCAACAATCCCGATACCTACGGCACCCTCTTCTCCCTGCGCCAGGAACTCTTCCGCATCCGCACCGACCAAGCCACCGCCGACGACGACAAGGCCTGGAAGCAGATCCTCGAGCAGCACATCATGAGCAACGTGCTCAACGACCCCGACGTCGCCGAGTATGCGCGCAACATCCGCAAACCCGACGGCTCAGCCATCCCCGGCATCGTCATTCCCTTCTCCACCACCATCCAGCACGGCCTCAACTTCTTCGGCCTGCCCCTCGCCGCCGGCGACCACGCCTACACCCCGTCCAACTTCGCCACCAAGATCGCCGCCTCCGGCCTCGTGCTCAAAGGCTACATCGGCATGGACCCCTACGCCTTCGGCACCCCCAACGCCGGCGGCCCCGCCAGCTCCAACCCCGACGCCCTCAGCGCCACCCCCTACGTCTACCTCATCCCCGCCGGCGTCGATTACCAGCTCTCCCCGCCCCTCGGCGACACCGGCGAACTCCGCTCCTGGACGGTGAAGGATCAGGCCATCCCCCTGCCCTTCAACCTCGGCCAGAGCGACTTCTCCGCCACCGAGTTCTTCACCCCCGAAGGCACGCTCAACGAAAAACTCTGGATCACCCGCAAGCACCAGGCCTTCCGCCCGGTCGACGATCCCGCCTACTTCTACAGCAGCCTGCCCGGCGAGTTCACCAACCGCCGCCTCATCGGCCGCAGCGTGTGGAACACCCAGTGGAAACTCGTCATTCCCGCCTACACCCTGCTCAAAAACGAGCAGGACGCGCTCGACCGCTTCGTTCGCAGCGTGGACGACATCAAGCTCTTCCTCCGCACCTACTCCCACTCGGGGAACTGAGCCCGTAAGCGATCCCGTTCTGCTCGATGTAGGGCCTCACCTTGGTGAGGATGCGACGTCCTCTTGGCATACTCCGCACATTCCGCGTGCGGGTGCCGCATTTTCCAACTACGGCCTACATCTCACGCGGTATGCGCCGATGTGCCTTTGCCGAGTTCCACCCCCGGCGCTTTTCCCTCCATGAAACTTCTCGTCAAACGAATCGCCCTTTCCGCCGTCCTGCTGGGCGCGCTTTCCACCGCCTTTGCCCAGGCCGATTTCAGCTTTTCGCTCACCGAGGGAGGTTTTCTGCGCGCGACCTTGCTGACTCCCCTGGAATTCACCGTCGTTACCGCTCCCACCTCCTATGGTGCCGCCTTCATTTTCGACGGCGTGGGCAACGCGCTCGCCAACGGTGGCGCCAATGGCAACGCCACCGGCACCCTCACGTTTACGGTGAACAACGGCGCGCCCATCACCCTCGATTACATCGGCAACGGCGGGAACTACCTGAACATCACCCCCGACGATCTGTATATCCTCTCCTTCCCGTTTTTCGCGGCCAACGAGTTCCTCCAACTTGGCGACGTCGTTCGCCTGAGCGCCGGGGAAATGATCTCCGGCACCCAGCCGCTGTTTGTGCCCGCCGCCGGCACCTTCGCCGCAAACCTCATGGACAACAACACCACGCTCCTCAGCACCGGGGCCGTCGCGGCCGGCTCCACCGTGCCCGAGCCGAGCACAGCCACCGCCTTGGCCGGCCTCGCCATCCTTGGCTTCGCCGCCTCGCGTCGCCGCCGCTGAGGCCATCCGTCCTCACGCCGGCTCCATCGCCGGAAAACTTACGCCGCGACCACTGGCGTGCTCTCGCCCTGCACCAAGCGTCCCGGCAAGAGCAGGTGCGATGGCGCCGGAATCGCCCGCAGGATACGGTGGCTGAGCAGATGCACCGCCGCCGCGCCCAGAGCCTCATCGTCGGTCTCCACCGACGTGGGATGCAGCACCCCGGGCTGGGCGACGCGCGTGCCGCCGTGATAACCCGCCACCGCGACGTCTCCCGGCACCGAATATCCAGAATCACGCAGGAGCGTGACCAAGGCCTGCGCCAGCACATAGCTCGAGGCCACCCAGCCACGCACTCCCGCGCGTATGCGGGCGCGAATCGCGGGCAGACTGGGGCGCAGGTCTGGCGGCGTATAGCCTTGGGCGGCCTCGGCCGGCACCGGCAACACGTTGGCCGGATCGTAGGCCAAGCCGGCCTCGCCCAACGCGCCGACGTAGGACGCGAAGCGCGAACGTGCCCAACTGAAACTCTGCTCATATCCGAAAAAGCCTATGCGTTCGTGGCCCGCGCCGCGCAGATGGGCGACCAGCAGGCGCAACCCCGCCTCGTCATCCGTGCCCACCGTATCCACCGGCAGGCCCGGATAGCGGTGAATGATCGACACGACCGGCCGCGTGGCGGCGATGCGCGCGACCACATCCTCGGGCCAGCGATGGATGAAAATCACGCCGGCAAGATCGGGCACACGCAGGGCGGCGGGTTGACGGCCAGCCTCGAGCACGCTCGCCGCGTCGGCGGCGGCGCAATGATGCGAAAACACCCCGATGTCGTGGGCCTGGGCCGCCCGGCTGATGCCGGCGAGATAACCCTGCTGGCTCGCGTGATTGACCGATTGCGCGAGGGTGAGCAGGTGGCGCACCGCGCCGGACGCGCCGTCGGCGAGGTTATCCTCGGCGCGGCGCTTCACCGCGTAGCCCAGCCGCGCGGCCTCGGTCTGGATTTTCAGCCGCGTGGCGGGATGGATCCCGGGGTGATTGCGCAGCGCGCGCGAGACGGTGGAGACGGCGACGCCCAGCTCACGGGCGATTGACTCGAGGTTGGCGCTGGAAGATTCGGACACAGAGGGGGCTACGGTGGCGCGGCGTGGCATGGAGATGTGCCGCGCAGCGTGGCGCATCGCTCGCCGGCGTCAACGCGCGGCCACGCGATCACTCCGCCGCCGCGTCGGCGAGCAACTCGTTCAGGTGCGCGCGCTCGAGTCCGTCTATCCGCTCCAGCCGCGCCACGCGGGCGCGGGCGGTGTCGGCGTCGATGCGCGCCCAGGTCGAGACGACCTCGGCCAGCACGGCGAGGCGCAATCCGTCGTCGATGATGCGCGCGGCCTGCGCGACCGCGAACTCGGGATGCGGCACCACCACCTCGGGATGGGTGGCCAGCGAGCAGAGCGCGGCGTCAAACGCCGGCTCGGCGGGCTGCCGCGCCAGCCAGCGGCCCGCCTCGGCCGGCGCGTCCTCCACCCAGCGCACCAGCTCGGCGGCGCGTGCCTCCTTGGCCGCCTCGACCACGGCGGCGACAGGCGGCGCGGACACCGGTTCCCGTGCCGCACCGGCGGCGGTCGAAGCGGGGCGGCGTGCCGCGCAGGCCGCCACGAACCACGCCAGCGCGAGCACGCTGAAAAGGCGGAGAAAGGCGCTCACGGAAAGACGGTCGCCGAGGTGCGGAAGCTGTTGGTGTGATCCGCCGGTTGCGCGCTGCTCACCGCGATCATGTGACCGTGGCCGGGCACGGTGTCGGTCACGGTGGCGATGTTGTTCACCACCGCCAAGGGCGAGACGACGTCGCTCCAGCTGCGGTGCAGCGAGGTCGAGGCGTAGGTGGTCCCGACGTTGAAACTGCCGGTGTAGCTGCGGGAGTTGGCACCGAGATTTTGCACGATGCGGACCTTGCGCGCGCCTTCGTGGAACTGGAGGACGGCAAAGGACGCGTGGCCGGGCGTGACGTTGATCGCGTAGGGCGCGGGCGAGGCGCCCTCGCGGGTGATATCGATCAGGATCCAGTGGCGGGCGGCGCCGGCGGCGAAGGTGCGGGGCACATCCGCCTCGGTATCCAGGTGATTGATACGCACAAGGGCGGAGAAATCATCGGTCGAGTTGGGATCGGAGATCCCGATGCGCTGCTGAAGAACCGAGCCGGTGTAGGAGGCGGCGTGGATCTTGGCCCGCAGCGCGCCGAAGGTGAAGTTCTTCGCCGTGGCGTCGTAAACGAGATCAAGGAAAGAGCCCATGATGCCCTTGCGGCCGCCGGTGAAGACGAGGCGCGTGTCCAGTCCGTAGATTGTAGCCGGGGCATCGTTCACGATCTGCACGAGACCGATCACGCGCTCCGGTGTAAGCACCCAGAGCTGGTGGCCCACCCAGGGCGTCGCGCCGGTGCTCCAGTCCGGCGTGGCGTTTGAGCTCGTGCGCTTGGAGACGCGATAAGTGGTGGAGAGCGTGCCGAAGTTCTCGCGGGTGATGACGCGAGTCTGCTCGTCCTGCGCGAGGAAGCGGTAGCGCGTGCCACGGTTGTAGTCCGTATCGACGCCCGCGGTCTCCTTGAACTCGATGCTCACGGTATCAAGCGCACCCTTGAGCGAGGTTTTGTTGGCGATGGGGCCAAGGGCGAAGGCGCCAACGAAAGTGGCCTTGCCGCCCATGCGGCCGTCGTAGCCCTGGGGCTGGCTATAGGCTAGCTGCTCGGGGCCGCCGTTTTGCACGTCGCGCCCGTGGGCGATCCAGCCCCAGGTGGCGGAGCGGTGACGCGGCCCCTGGATGTTTCCGTCGAAGAATACGCCTACGTTGGTCGGCGGAACGATAAGTTGGCGCGAGGGTTGGTAGAGGATCGTGTTGAGCAGGCGGGTGGAGCTGGCGGTCTCGACCTTGCGACCGAAGTGGTAGTTGTAGCCGTCGTCGTAGAGGTAGGCTTTCCAGAGGCAGGCCGGCTCGTTGTGCCGGTTGTTATACATGTGCTTGTAGGCGATGTTGGACGACTGCTCGGTGAAACCATCCGGCTCATTCGACACCACGCTGTAGCGCAGGGTGGAATCGAGCAGCGCCTTGGCGGTGGGCGAACCGGTGATCTTCCACCAGTAGATGAAGGTCTCGACCGTGTCCTCATGGTAGGAAGCCACCTCGCCCCAGAACCCCACGTAGCGGGTGCCGCCGTCGGCAAGGGCGGTCTTGGTCATCACGCCGTCGATGGCGGCGCGGGCTTTTTCCGCGAGAGCGAGGCTGTTCGCGTCGCCCAGAGCCTGGCCGGCGAAATAAACGCTCATGGCCAGACGCACGTCGCCGTTGAGCCACACCTGCGCGAGCACGCCGTCCTCATAGATCAGGGGCTTCTCGGAAATGATCGCGGTGTTGTTGGCGGCGAGGCCGGCCTCGTAGGTGGCGATGCGGGCCGGCGTGAGCTCGGCGGCGCGGTGGTGCTTGAACAGCAGGTAGGCGTAGGCGGCCTGCCAGGACCAGCCGATGTCGCGCAGGTTCGAGCCGGAGGCGGCGAGGCCCAACCGGTGATCGAGCAACACGAAGAGGCGCTCGCGGTAGGCGGGGTTGTTATAGACCACGCTCTGCGGGTGCAGGTAGGCGTAGGCGGCGGAGAGCATCTCGGCGCCGGCCTTGAAGGGATCGGTCTCGGGCGTGGTGTTGTTGATCTTCACCCCGCCAAACACGGAGGCGTAGTTGGGGCTGGCCGAATTAAGCGGCAGCAGATCCTGGATGGCGGCGAAAGCAGGCGTGGCAGACAGGGCGAGCGCGGAGGCGGCGAACAGGGCGGACAAACGGCGCGTCAAGGCGCGAAAGGCGGACGAGGACTGGCGGGGTATGGTCATGGATGGGGCGTTTTTTTGGGGTTTTTACTCAAGCAGGCAGGCGTGCCCGTCGAGGTGACGGGCAAGGTGATAGAGGGTCAGTTGGCTGCGCAGCTCGTGCGCGAGCGCCACGACCTCCTCCAAATCGGCTGATGCGGAAGATTGGCCAAGCAAGGGCTCCAGCTCTTCGAGGCGACGCACCAGGACGGCGATGTGCGCGGGGTATTCGGGCAGAGTTAGGGTGGGCATGGCCGGAAGCGGACGCGGGGGAAACGTCGGCGGCGGTGGGGTGAAGAAAAGCGGGGAAGGCGGACGCGGGGGGAATCCGTATCGGTAAATTCATTACACCGCACGCATGCGTCAACGCGGGGGCTGGGGGCTTTCGCGCCCCGGTCTTCACGATGAGCGATTTTCACCAAACCAGCTCCGCCAATCCGTCGGCGTGAGGCCGCACGCGGCGCGAAAGGCATGGCAAAGCGTGCTGCAGCTCGCGAAGCCGGACGAGGCCGCGACCGCCTCCAGCTTGAGGTCCGAGCGCGCCAGCAGGTCGGCCGCCACGTCGAGCTGCACGCGGCTCATCCACTCCTTGGGCGAACACCCGAGCTCGGTGAGATACAGCCGCCGAAGGTGGGGCGGACTCACCCCGACCAGGCGGGCGAGATCGCGCACGCCCGGACGCTCGTGGAAATGCGACCGCAGCCAGACCTCGGCGGCGCGCACGCGCAAGGTGGCCGGCGGAGCCGCGCGCTCGGCGGCACGCGAGGAAAGCAGCAGAATGGCCAATTCCATCAACGCGGCTCCGCCGTGAAATTCCAGCAAGGGATCCTCGCGCCACCACCGGGGCTGAAGCTCGCGGGCGAGGCGGGCGAGGCGAGGCGTGTCCTTTGCGGAAAGCGGCGCGACCATCCATCCGCCGGCGTCCGTCGCGGCTCGGGCCAGCGCGGCGGGCACCTCGTCGAAGTGAAACACCGCGATGATGGCGCGCCGGCCGGGCTCCCCCACCCAACCGTGCACGCGGCCCGGCGGAAAAAGCCACAGGGCCCGTGACTGCGGGCGCGGAGTCGTTTCACCGGGCAGGCTGGGCGCCAGCCGACCTCGCAGCACCGCGTAGATCTCCCAATTCGGACGCGCGGTGGGCGCATGCGGCCGATCGCCAAAATCGCGCGGGCCGAAGCTCACGTAGGTCAGCATGGCGGACGGCGCGCGGCTTTGGACTCAGCGCGGCCAGTCGTCGGTGCGAAACGGGGCGGCGGGCAGGCCCTCGCGGTTGTAGAGATTGGCCACCGGCGTGGAGGCCCAAGCGTAACGAACGGCGGCGGGTGCGGCAACGGACGCGGCGGAGACGATGACGGCATCGCCCTCGATCTTCGCCTCGGCGGGCACCCACTTCTTATCGGCACCGGCGACGAAGAAACCGACCAGCTTGTCGGCGGGGAAAACGGTGCCACCCTTGGCGGTCCAGGGTGCGACGGCCGGGGCGAGGCCGGAGCCAGTATTGGTAAAGCGGATACGGACGGCAGTGCCGGCGATCTCGTGGGAGGCGTAGCGCGGCCCCACGCCGACGAGTCCGGGCTCGCGGTAGACGGTTTCTCGGGCGAGAAGCGCGACGCGCACGCCGGTGTGGACCTTGTTGTCGGGGTGCACGTCGACGGCGTCGCCGATATCGGAGGTCACGACCAGCCCCACGGCCGGCAGCGCGCGGGAGGTGCGGTCCTGGGCCTCGCGCAGCCAGGCGATGTTGGTCGATTCGCTTGCGACGGGAGTGGTGTCCTTGCCGTGGCCGGGGAGCTGCACGATGAGGAAGGCGAAGTCGCCCTGGCCCCAGACGCCGCGCCAACCGGTGATAAGTCGGGGAAGAAGGTCGCGGTATTCGAGTCCGCGGGAGGAGTCGGCCTCGCCCTGATACCAGAGGGCGCCGCGCAGCGCGTAGGGCGCGAGCGGGGCGATCATGGCGTTGTGGCACACGGTCGGCGCGGAGGGACGGTCGCTGGTCGCCGGAGCGGGCATGGCGGTGGGATCGGGCGACTCGGGCTTGGGGCGGCTGTGGGCGGGTGCCGGCGGCAGGGGTTGGCCGGCGGCCTTGGCGGCGGCGACGGCGGCCGGATGGGCCGCGCGCGCGGCGCGGAAAGGTTTGTCCACCGTCTCCTCCCAGTCTTTGCGGTCGGCGTAGTAGGCCGGCAGCAGTTCGGACAGGCGATCGCGGTTGGCGACGTGTTTGGCGTAGGCGGCCTGCCACTCGCCAAGGAGCTTTTTGGCGGGCGGCGTTACGGGCTGTGCCTCCAGGGCGGAGAGCGGCATCCAGGTCTTGATCGGCGTGCCGCCCCAGGCGGCCTGCAGGATGGCGACGGGCACGTTTTGCGATTTGCGGATTTCGCGAGCGAAGAAGTAGCCGACGGCGGTGAGATCACGCGCGGTGGCCGGGGTGGAGGCGGACCATTTGCCCTTGGGCGCGAACTGGGGTTCGGCGGCGGTGGCCTTGGCGGTTTTGAAAAAACGCAGCAGCGGATCGTTGGCCTCGGGGAGGGCCAGCGCGGCGGAGCCGGAGCTCATGGGCGAGTCCATGTTGGACTGGCCGGAGGCGAGCCACACGTCGCCGACCACCACATCGCGCACGGTGCGGGTGGCACCGTCGCCCTGCACGATGAGTTCGCGAGACTCGGCGGAGGCGTCGAGCGGAGCGAGGGTGGCTTGCCAGCGGCCGGAGGTATCGGCCGTGGCGGCGACTGACTGGCCGGCGAACTGGACGCTGATCCGGGCGGCGGGCGTGGCGGTGCCCCACACGGGGACGGGTTGACCACGCTGCAACACGGCACCGTCGCCGAAGAGCGGATGGAGGACTAGTTCGGCCCGTGCCAGCGAGACGAGGCCGAGCAAGAGAGCGAGGGTAAGGCGGGTTTTCATGGATACGAGGGGGCGGTTATCAGGTGCCAAAATTACGTTCTTGGTCGGGCTGTATAGCAGGCGGTGGCGGACTGCCTTTGAAGGCCGGACGCGGGGGAACGGAGCGGCGATAATCGTCGGGGCGAAGGCCGATCTGCTCGAAGGGAATGGGCTGAAAGCCGGGTATGCGGCGGAACGCCTCCGAATCGACGCGGAGCCCGAAATTGCCGGACGCGGCGTCGATGAAGCCGGGATCCGAGGGCGTCACCCAGTTGTCGGTCGCCATGAGGATTTCGGGGTTGTCGCGATTGGCCCGGCTGAGTCCGTTTTTGATCGGTTCGCCCTTCGGGATGACGATGAGATTGCGCTCGAAGCGGGTGCGCAAAGGAAGCTCGGGCCGGTCGGCGAGCTTGACGGCGAGGCTGGGGAATTTTTCGGACCACGGCGGCGTGTCCATCTTCATGGCGTCGCGGCGGGAAAGCAGGTGTTTGTTCGTCGCATAGCCGCGCGAGGCGCCACGATCATCGAGACCGAATACGGGGCCTTCGTCTTTCACGAATATGTTGTTCTCGATCAGGTGATCGGGGCCGGAGGCGATCCAGACGCCCGTGCGGGGACCGGCGAAGATGTTGCCGTAAACGTGGAAGCCGGTGGCGCCGTCGTCGGGGTTCACGCCACCGACGGTGTCATACATGAAGTTGTGGCGGATGACGACGCCTTGGATGGTCCAGTCGAGCCACGAGTAGAAGGAGCCGGTGTCGGCGGAGCCGAAGCCGCAGCCGGAGATCTCGTTGAGCTCGAAGACGTGGAGCTGGCCGTTGACGAGGATGGCGTCGCGCGGGGCGTCGTGTATCCGGTTATTGGCTACGCGCACCCCGACGGCGTCGCGGCGGCCGCGGTGGTTGCTGTTGCCGCCAAAGCCGACGTCCACTCCGGCGGAGTATTGGGCGCGGAGGACGCCGTAGTGGTGGATGTGGTTGTTGAGGATCTGATTTTCCGAGGACGTGAGCGTGCGGGAATCGCCGCCGCTCACCCGCACGCCGCCGCCGCCGAGGTTGTGCAGATCGTTGGACTGGATGGTGGAGCGCAGGCCGTGGAGGACGACGGCGGTGCCGGCGATATGGTGCACGCGGCAGCCGAGGAAGCGGAGGGAATCGACGTTTTCGGCGACCAGGCCGTGCCCCAGCGAATAACCGAGATCGAGTCCGACGAGATCCACGTGGGCGACATCGCGGGCGGTGACGAGCGGGGCCGCGAGCTGGGTGATGGTCAACTCATCGACTCCGTCGGGTGGCCAGAGGTAGAGCACGCCGGTGGCAAAATCGAGGGCCCACTCGCCTGGACGGTCGATCTCCTCGAGCAGGTTGAGCGCGTGCCAGGGCTCCTTGCCGTTGCCGGGGCGGGAACCGTCGGGGTTGGTGATGTATTTGTAGCCGATGCCGTTTTGGATGCCGGCGGCAAAGGCGATGGTGCGGGCGGCGGGGTCGATCTTGGCTACGCGGATGGCGGGATCTTCCCAGCCGACGCGCCACTGCCCCTTGAGCCAGACGTGGGAGTTTTGCAGCCAGCGTAGCGGGCGGTCGTCGGCGAATTCAAAGACGCCCGGCTCGCGGGTGCCGCCGGTGACGACGACGCGTTTCATCACGGCGTGGCCCTCGTTGGGCCAGCGGGAGAGCGGCAGGCGCTCGCCCTTGGCGAAAAGTTCAAACAGTCCGCCGGCATCGTCGAACACGTCGGGAAACGAGGCGACGGAGGACAGCCCGGCGGACGCGAGCGGCAGGGCGACCACGTGCGGCTGGGCGGA
>JALOTV010000368.1 GCA_025457685.1 Opitutaceae bacterium | reverse complement strand
GGGTAGTCGGCGTGGTCGGAGAGCGGGAAAACGGCGTCGCATTGGTAACGGAAACGCGCGCCCGGATCGAGGGCCCAGCCGGTGAGGGCGGCGGTGCGGCGGCGGGGGATCTTGCGCACGAAGGTGGAGGTGGCGCTTTGCGGCGGGCAGATGACGACGTGGCCGGTGCAGGTGGCGGGATCGAAGGCGGCGTAGGGCGGGAATGTGATGCCGAGCTGCTCGTAGATGGCGGTGAGCTTGAGGGTCTGCGGGTGCAGCATCACGGGCAGGGAGGCGTCGGCGAGGGAACGCAAGATCTCCTGGCTCTTGCCCAGGCTGTAGCCGAAGAGCACGGGGGTGTCGCCCTCGTCGAGGGCGGCGCGGCACCAGGCGATGAGGTCGGCGAGGACGGCCTCGGTGGGCGGGAGCGTGTAGTGCGGGCGGCCATACGTCGTCTCCATGATGACGAGGTCGGCGGGCGGCGGATCGCAGCGCTCGGCGGAGCGGCCGGGGCGGAGTTTAAAGTCTCCCGTGTAGAGCAGGCGGCCGTGGGCGGGGTGGGTTAACAGGATCATGGCCGAGCCGTGGATGTGGCCGGCGGGGTGGAGCGTGACCGTGACCTCGGGGTGGTCGGCGGAGAGCGGGGCGGGTTGGCCGAAGGGGAGTTCGCGCTCGATGCGATCGCCGGAGCGGTCGGGCATGCGGGCGCGCATGAGGGCGGCGGTGCCGGGGCTGAACAACACCTCGCGGTGCGGAGCGAGGTGGTCGAAGTGGGCGTGCGAGACGAAGCTCCGCGCGACCGGGTGGTGGGCATCGAGCCACCAGTCGAGTTGCGGGAGGTAGAGACCGTTGCGAAATTGGACGTCCCAAGGCACGTCCCCACTTTAGCGGGCGCGCGGCGGGATCAAACGGAACGGCTTATTTGCCCTTGAGGGCGAGTTTGCCCGGGCCGGTGAAAAGCAGGCCGAGGCACACGATGGTCATGGTGACCGGGTAGGCGGCGGCGTCCCAACCGCCGAAGGGGTAAAACTTCCAAATCGAGGCGACACCCATGGTCACGGTGAGGGCAAGGGCGGCGGGGCGGTGGGCCCAGCCGAGGATCACGCAAACGGCGCCTGCGGTCATGGCGAGGGTGGCGAGGAAGCCCCAGGCTTGGTGGCCGAAGTCGATGTCGAGGTAACCCACGGCGCGGCCGGTGCGGGCCCAAGAGGCGGGGTCGAGGAGCTTGGGCAGGCCGTGGATGAGCAGGAAAACCAAGCCGACGCCCACGCGCAGCACGAGCAGGCCGAAATCCTGGAAACGATCGAGGAAGGACCAGCGCATGGGCGGGCGGTGGGATGCTTCAGCCCTAGGCTTTGGCGGCGGGGGCAGAGGCGGGCTGGTCGCCGAGGATGGTGAGGTATTTGCGCTTCAGCAGGCGCCAGGCGGTGACGAAAAAGGCGGTCAGCGGGATGGCGAGGATCATGCCCAGGATGCCGCCGAGCGCGGTGCCCCAGAAGAAGATCGCGACGATGATGGTGACGGGGTGCAAGCCGGTGCGGTCGCCCATGATCTTGGGGGTGAGATACCAGCCCTCGATGTTTTGCACGATGATGAACACGATGAGCACGAGGCCGACGAGTTGCACGCCGCCGGCGGGTTGGAGAAACGCGAGCGGGAGGGCCACGCTGAGGCCGATGATGGTGCCGAGATAGGGCACGATGTTGAGCACGCCGAGCATGAGGCCGATGAAGAGGCCGAACTTCAGGCCGATGATGCTGAAACCGACGGCGAGCAGCACGCCCATGATGAGGCCGATGATGAGCTGGCCGCGGAAGAAGGAGACGACGATGGCGATGAATTCTCGCACGAGAAACACGAGGTCGTCGCGCAGATCGCTTTTGAGGAAACTGAGCTGCTCGGAAAGGTTTTTGGTGGGGTCGCCGCTGGAGAGGAGGAAGAAGAAAAGGTAGATCGGGATGATGGCCAGGCTGGTGAAAAACCCGAAGAGGCTGAGCGCGCCGGAGCCGGCGGCCTGGAGGGAAGGCACGGCGAGGGCGGCCATGCCGCGCGCCTCGGCGAGCAGGTTTTCCACCGCTTGTTTGATGGTGGGATTGGCGAGGTAGCGCTGGGCGGCCTCGACCCACTGCGGGTAGTTGGTCTCGCCGTAGGCGACGGCGCGTTCCCAGAGGGCGGGCAGGAAGGAGATAAAATCCAGCAGCTGCGACACGGCGGGCGGCACGACCACGACGACCAGACCGGTGGCGGCGACGAGGAAGGCGCCGTAGATGACGACCACGGCGAAGATGCGGCTGATTTTTAGGCGGCTTTCGAGCAGGTGGACGAGCGGCAGGAGCACGAGGGCCATGATGCCGGCGGTGATGAGCGGCCAGAGCACGCCGGAGAAATAGCCGAGCAGGAAAACGCCCACCAAGCCGAGCCCGACGAGCAGGGCGCCGGCGGCGATGAAGGCGAAGAGCCCCAAGGCAAAGCCGGCGATGCGGCGTTGGACCGGGGAGAGCAGGGGAGCTTCGGCGCGGGTGGCGGGCTGGGCGTTCGAGGAATCGGAGGCGTCGGCCATGGCGGGGAGGAAAACCCGGCCCGGCCCGGCGGGGCGAGGAAACTTTTGCCACCTCCGCGCGCGGCCAAAGGTTGCGCGGCGGCGCGGATGCGTAGGCTGTGGGTCACGCGCCATGCAGTCCGCCCCCGCCACACACATTCACATCAAGGGTGCCCGAGAGCACAATTTGAAGAACCTGGAGGTGAAGCTGCCGCGCGGGAAACTCGTGGTGATCACGGGGCCCTCGGGCTCGGGCAAGTCGTCGCTGGCCTTCGACACGCTCTACGCGGAGGGCTACCGGAAATACATGGAGTCGCTCTCGACCCAGGCGCGGCAGGTGCTGGAGCAACTCAAGCGGCCGGACGTGGACTTTATCCACGGGCTCTCGCCGGTGCTGGCGATCGAGCAGCGCACGGGCGG
>JALOTV010000081.1 GCA_025457685.1 Opitutaceae bacterium | reverse complement strand
CCACGCGTCCGGCGGCGAGGTAGGCGAAGCCCAGCTCGAGGTGGTGGGGCACGCGGTCCGGCGCGAGCGCGACCGCCTTTTCCAGACTGCGAATGGCCTGGGCGTGCGTGGCGTTGGGCAGGCCTCCGTAGATAAACCGCACCACGAAGCGCGTGGCCGCGCCGAGCGAGGCCACTTCGTAGTGCCAGCGGCCGAGCACGTGGTGGGCCCAGTCGTAATCAGGGTCGAGCTTGGTGGCGCGCTCCGCCTCTTGCAGGACCAGACGCGAATACTCGAGCTTGGTGCGCGTGTCGCTGAAGACGGCCATCTTGCCGTAGCAGATGGCGAGCGAGAGCACGTTGACCGCGTTGTCCGGCGCGAGCTCCACCGCGCGTTTGGCGTAGGCGAGGGCTTTTTCCGCCTGGGCTTTTTTCTCCGCCTCGCCGCGGGTCTTGAGCGTGAGATCGGAGAGTTGTTGCGCGATCTTTTGCAGGATCACCGGATCGTTTGGCCGGAGGGCATCGGCCTTCTGGTAAAAGTCCAGCGCCTGCGCGATCTCGAAGGCCGCCTCGGCCTCGGCGGCGCGTTTCAGCCAAAGCTCGGCGGAGTCGTCAGCCGCGGGCTCGGCCGACAGGCAAAGCGGCAGAAGCAGGAGCGCGACGAGGCGTTGTATCATGCGGTATGCTGTCGATTCGCGCCGATTTCGCAAATCGCGCCTGCCGGCGACACGGCTCAGAACAGCCCGGCGATGCTTTCCAGGTAGGCGTCGAACCAGCGGTCCGCGCCGAGGAAATACAGCCCGCCCGCCACCGCCAGCATGGGGCCGAACGGCACCTGCACGCCGAGGGCGAGCTTCTCCGCCTCCTCGCCTTCGCTCACCTCCGCGCGCGGCGCGATGGGCGCTTTTTTACCCGAGGCCTTCTGCCAGATCCAGGCCAGCGCGACCCATACCGTGCCCACGATGGCGCCGCCAAAGACGCTGAAAAGCGCGCCCTGCCAGCCGCAAAACGCCCCGATCGCGCCCACGAATTTCACGTCGCCAAAGCCCATGGCCTCCTTGCGCAGCACAGCCTCCGCCACCAGCGCGATCCAGAGCACGATGCCCGAGCCGATGAGCAACCCCACCAGCCCGACGCCGCCCGAGCGCAGATGTGCCAGCAAGGGGATCTCGGCCGTCACGCCGTGCAGCGCCGGCACCGCGAAGGAGAGCGCCACGCCGAGCACGCCCAGCCCGATGGTGAAGGTGTCGGGGATGATCATGTGATCGAGGTCGATGAAGGTGGCGCAGACCAGGCAGGCGACGAAGAGCATGCCGAGAAACGCCTTGGCGGGCGCGAACTGCACCGCGCAGGCGAAAAACAAACCCGCCGTGAGTAGCTCCACAAAGGCGTAGCGGAACGAGTAGGGCCGGCCGCAGCAGCGCGCCTTGCCGCGCAGCAGGAACCACGAGAGCACGGGCAGGTTGTCGAACCACGCGATGGGTTGGCCGCACGCGCAGTGCGAGCCGGGCGTGACCACCGACTTGTCCAGCGGCATGCGGTAGATGACGACGTTCAAAAAGCTGCCGACAATGGCACCGAAGAGCGCGGCGCAGATGGGGAAAAACCAGGGAAATTCGGCGGCAAACGCGGCGAGGTCGTAGTTCATGCGGGGGACGGACGGTGCCCGACCAAAACGCCCCGCCCCGTCCATCGCGAGCAAATCACCATGCCGCCCGCGCCGCGCCTTCGCCTCACCAGGTCGGCTCGACCCGCACGCGCAGGAAGCGCCGCGTCCGCGTCGGCTCGCCCGGATCGATCACCACCGCTTCGCGCCAGTCGCCGTCGAGCGTGTCCGCCAGCGCCCCTGCGCCGAACCAGGTGCTCGTCGGCGCGTGCAGCACCGTGATCGTTTCCCAGTTCAGCAAATCATCGCTCGCCTGCACTTCGTAGAGCAGCTCCGAGCTCGCCGGCCGGCGAAACACGATCCCGAGCCGGCCCGCCTCCAGCCCGGGCGTAGGCGCCGCGCCGGGCGAGGCCGCGAGCGGATCACCGCCGAGCGCGTATTCGAGCAGGTTGGGCAAGCCGTCCCGGTCCGGATCCGCCGTCGGCCCCGCCACAGCGGATCGCCGGCCTGCGCGCCAAAGGCCGTCGCCGCCCAGTCTTCGCGCGGCCGCGCTCCGATCGGCGCGATGAAGCTGCCCGACACCCCGTTCACCGCCGTGAAGCCGCCCTCGCCGATCTGGCCGTTCGTCACCAGCGCAAGGTGCGCGCCCATCGCGAAGGCCACCCCGCCGAAGTGCGGGCCCGGGGTCGCGTCTACCGCAAAGGCAGGCACCACCGCCACGCCCGCGCGGTCGATGAAGCGCGCGAGCACATCCGACTCGGTTTCCGATTCGAGCCGCACCCACGCGGCGAGAAAATGCCGGCCGTCGAAGCTCACGCTGGTGACGATCTCCGGCGCCGCCTCGTTCGCCACCGTGATGACCGGCCCCACCAGCCGCCCCTCCGTGTCCACGCGCTGGGCAAACACATCCCACGTCATGGTCTCGTAGCCGCTCGTCTCATCGCTCCAAGCCACGAGGTGGTGCTTCTCGTCGAACGCGATCGCGATGGGATTGTCGCTCGGCGCGGGGCTGGCGTTGATGCCAAACTCCGCCCCGACCGTGCCGTCCGGCGCCACGAAGCATCCGCGCACCTCCGAGTCGCCCACATCCTCGCACCACGCGACGAGGAAACGCTCGCCGTCGAACGCCACGCTGGGCTGCGCGCCCGCGCCCGCGCTGAGGCGCAGATCGGGCCCCACCGTGCCGTCGCGCGCCACCAGTCGCGCGGCCACGCACCGGTTGCCGGAGTGGTTGGGGTCGGGCTGGCCGGAGTCGATGAAGCGCGTGTAGGCCACCAGATAGACGCCTCCGCCGTAGGCGAGGTAGTGTGCGCCGTCCGCCATGCTTTGCCCGGGCGTGATCACCAGCTCCGGGCCCGAGGTCGCACCCTGCATCGTCAGGAAACGTCCGCGCACACTCCACCCGCTCAGGTCGCCGCCCGTCAGCGCGTCTTCCCACACCACCAGATGCCGTTCGCCGTCAAAGGCCGTGTTCACCGCGATGCCGCGCCCGCCGAGGTCGATCAGCGGCCCTGCCGTCGCACCGGTGCCGTCGAGCAGTCGCGCCCGGATCGCCGGCGGCGTCACCGAGTGGTCCTCGAGCCCGAGCACGTAGTTGGATCCGTCATACGAGGGGAAATTTCCCGTCGCCTGGCTCGCCACCGGAAAGGCCCGTGCCGCGCTCCCTCCCGCCAGAATCGCCAGTCCGCAGACCGCGATGGACAACAGCCGCCCGGCGGGCAGGGCCCGCGCTGCAACGATCGTTTTCATGCACGCGAGTCTAGCCCGCGCACCCCGCCCCGACACGCTTCGAAACCCGTCCGGATCGCGATATAACGGCGGGTGTTAGACGATATTATCTCACGCCTTTTCCGCCCGAGTCGCGTCCGCTGGCACCGCCGGGCCGCGCTTGGTCATGAAGATGATCAACAGGGTGAAAAAGCAGCAGACGATGTTTTGCAGGGGCAGCTGGAGCGCGGTCGGCAGCAGATAGATGATCGCCACGGCCGGCACCCAGACCACCCAGCTGGTGACGAGCAGGGGGAAGATGCGATCCGCGTAGAGGCGGGGACGGCGCAGGTCGCGGCTCAGCGCGGCGGTATCGAACCGGTGTTCGGTCCACGCATAAACGAGCCACGTGAGCGGCGTCGCCAGCATTGGCCCGTAGATGAACTGGTCCACGACCGTCTTGGCGACTATGGTGAGCGCATCCTGCCCCTCGCCAAAGATCCGCGCCTGGATGGCGTAGAAGAGCGAGATCTCCACGCCCTTGTAGGCCCAGAAGCCGGTCAGCGCCGCCATCTGCCCGAGCGAGTAGCGGTGGCGCGTGGATGCGTTGAGCGCCAGGATGGCGAAGGGAATCACCGCCCCGAAGAGACCGGTGGACACGATGGCAAAGGGCAGACCCACCTCGCCGCGAAACTCCGCCAGCGATTCCAGCGCCGCCCGCGAGCCCGGATGCAGGTAGTAGGCGGCCACGATCGCGCCGGCGAAAATCTGCAGCACGATGCCGGGCACAAGATTGGCCCGGGCGGCTAGCAGCGCGGCGCGAAGAGGGGAAGGGGAGGACATGGGGATGGAGCGAGTCCGCGAGCCTGCGCCCGCGCCCTGGGGCGGGCCAAGCGGGAACGCGCTCCGTGGGTGCGCTTACTCGACCGGCACCAGTCGCGCCACGCGGCCCGGGTTTTCCAGACAGAGATACACCAGGCCGTCCGGCCCGGTCTGCACCGCGCGCACCCGGCCTATGCCGCGGAAGAGCACTTCCTGCTCCTTCACCGTATCGCCCTCGAGCACGAGGCGACGCAGCTCCTGCTGTTGCAAGGCGCCTACCAGCAGATCGCCGCGCCAGCCGGGGAAGCGGTCGCCGGTGTAGAAGTCGATCCCGCACACCGCGATGGATGGCGTCCAGTGGATGACCGGCTGTTCCAGGCCCTCGCGGGCGGTGTCGGCCGTCACCGGCGTGCCGTTGTAGTTCATGCCGTAGGTGATGAGCGGCCAGCCGAAGTTGGCCCCGCGTTTCACGAGGTTGAGCTCGTCGCCGCCGCGCGGGCCGTGCTCGGTCTCCCAAATTTGGAGAGTCGCGCCGGTGGTGCCCGGACGGGCTGCCAGGCCCTGGGGATTGCGGTGGCCGTAGCTCCAGATGGAGGGCAGGGCGCCCGGGGTGTTGACGAAGGGATTGTCGGCCGGCACGCGCCCGTCGTCGTGGAGGCGGTGGACCTTGCCGTTGGGCAGATTGAGTTCCTGAGCTTGGGTCTGGCGGCCGCGGTCGCCGATGCCGAAGTAGAGGTAACCCTGGTCAAACACCAGCCGGATGCCGAAGTGGACTCCGCCGGTGACGTAAGAGGCGGTGTCGGCGCGGAAAATCACCTGCTGGTCCGTCCAACTGTTTTGGCGGATCCGCCCGCGCACGATGGCGGTAAAGGCCTCCTTGCCCGAGGCCGAGGGCTCGCTGTAGGCGAGGTAGATCCAGCCGTTGCCCGGCTGCGCGTAGTCGGGATGCGCCTGCACCACGAGCAGACCGCCCTGGCCTTGGGCCCAGACCGCCGGGGTGTCGGCCACCGGCTCCGCGCGCAGTTGGCCGTCGCGGATCAGCCGCAGCTTGCCCGCCCGCTCGGCGACGAGCAGATCGCCGCCCGGCAAAAAGGCCACCGACCAAGGCACGCCCAGTCCCTCGGCCACGGTCTCTACCCGAAAATTCGCCGCCCGGCTGCGCACCACCGCGTCGCTCGCGGCCGGCTTGGCATACTCGGTTTTCTCCTCTTGGGCGCGGACCATGCGCTCGCGCAGAAACACGCTCAGCGCCCGCACGCGGGGCGCGTCGAGCACCGCGCCAAAGGCCGGCATGCCCGCCTCCAGCACGCCTTGGTTGATGATGCGCGCGAGGTGCTCGTCGCCGCCGTCGCCATGTTTCCATTGGCCGGTCAACAGGCTGCCGCCCTGGCCGCCCTCGAGTTTCTCCCCGTGGCAGTTGGCGCAAAGCAGGGCGTAGAGTTTGCCGGCATCGCGCGGCAGCGCGTCTTGCGCGACCAGCGGCGTGGAGACGGAGGCGAGAAACGCGACTAACCAGGCGAGACCGGCGATTTTGGGGCGAGGCATAGCCGCATGCGATATGCGCCAACGCTTGCTCCGCAAGGCGCGGATAGTCTCCTTCGTTAACAAACCATGCCTTCCAAACCCATCCCGGGCTCGACCGGCGAAGTCCTCGACTGCCTGCCCTCGCCCTACCTGCCACACCCCGCCACCGGCCTGCTCTACCTGCCGCGCTTCCTTGCCAAGATCCGCTACGTGCAGGCCCACGGCGCCCTGCCTAAGAGCTACGCGAAAAATTATAAACGTGGTCTGGACAGGTTCTTGTGTCTCCACCTTGGGGTCGATCCCGGCGCGGTCGAGGCCATGGTGCAGGCCACCGTCCCCGGTGACGACGCGGCGGTGGACGCCGGCTTGCGCGCCCTGTTGCCGGCCGATGTGCGCGCCATCAAATGGAACCGCGAGCTCTGCCAGCGCGGCATGAGCGAGGAGGGCCGCAAATTCCTCGCCGAGGCGCTCACCGCCATGGGCTGCGCCGACCGCATCGGCCAGATCATCAGCGTGCCGGACTTGATCGATTTTGACGAAGGCCGGATCGAGTAACGCCAGCCCCGACACGCGGCGTTGACGCCGCCCGCGTCTTGGTCCCTGTCGGCACCTAACTCCGTCCCTGTTTACCACCTGTCCGTCCCCCTTTCCACGCGATGCCCAAAGGCAAACACCCTTCCGACTCCGACCAACCCGAACTCCCCCTCGCCGGCCAGGCTGCCGGCCCCGACGCCGCGTCCACTCCGCCCGCCGAGTCCCCCGCGCCGGCTGATCCGGTGAGCGATGGCGCCTCCGAACTGCCCGCCGCCGAGGCCGCCGAGCCCGTCGCGCCGCAAAACAACGACAACGCCCCGCTCGCCCACAGCTACCGCAACTGGTTCCTCGACTACGCGAGCTACGTCATCCTCGACCGCGCCGTTCCGCACCTCGACGACGGCCTCAAGCCCGTCCAGCGCCGCATCCTCCACACCCTCTACGAGAAGGACGACGGCCGTTTCCACAAGGTCGCCAACATCGTCGGCGCCACCATGGCTTTCCACCCGCACGGCGACGCGTCCATCGGCGCCGCGCTCGTGGGCATGGGCCAGCGCGCCTGGCTGATCGAGCCCCAGGGAAACTACGGCAACACCCTCACCGGCGACGCCGCGGCAGCGCCGCGTTACATCGAGTGCCGGCTCACGCCTTTCGCCCGCGAGGTGTTGTTCAACCCCAAGACCACCAACTGGCAAAAATCCTACGACGGCCGCTCCGAGGAGCCCGTCACCCTGCCGGCCAAGTTCCCCATTACCCTGCTCGAGGGCGCCGAGGGCATCGCGGTGGGCCTCACCACCAAGATTCTGCCGCACAACTTTAACGACCTTTGCCGCGCCTCGATCAATCACCTCCAGGGCAAAGCCTTCCGCATCCGCCCCGACTTCCCCTCCGGCGGCATCGCCGACTTCTCCGCCTACCATGACGGCGAGCGCGGCGCCAAGGTGAAGGTCCGCGCCAAGGTCGAGCAGCGTTCGCGCATGCAGTTCGCCATCACCGAGCTGCCCTACGGCGCCACCACCGAGTCGCTCAAGGCCTCGATCGAGAGCGCCATCGCCAAGGGCAAACTCAAGGTGAAGCGCATCGAGGACATGACGTCCGAGTCGGTCGAGATCCTCATCGAGCTCAGCTCCACCGCCGATCCGGACAAGTTCATCGACCAGCTCTACGTCTTCACCGACTGCGAGGTCACGCTCTCGCCCGCCGCGTGCGTGATCATCGACGACAAGCCCAGCTTCATGGGCGTATCCGAAATCCTGCGACGCTCGGTGGACCGCGCCCGCGCCCTCCTCGGCCAGGAGCTCGAGATCCGCCTCGCCGAGCTCGCCGACCAGTGGCACGCCGACTCGCTCGAGCGCATCTTCATCGAGGAGCGCATCTACCGCCGCATCGAGGGCGCCAAGACCTGGGAGGCCGTGCTGCACGAGATCCGCGAGGGCCTCGTCCCCCACGTCAAAAAACTCCGCCGCGAGGTCACCGACGAGGACATCACCCGCCTCACCGAAATCCGCATCAAGCGCATCTCCGCCTACAACCGCTTCAAGGCCGACGAGGCCATCCTCGCCCTCGAGAAGGAGATGAAGCAGGTGAAGCACGATCTCGCCCACCTCACCGACTACGCCATCGCGTGGTTCGAGCGCCTGCAGGAGAAATACGGCAAGGGCCACAAGCGCCGCACCACCTCCGACGAGATCGAGCAGATCAGCGCCGCCTCCGTCGTGGTCGCCAACCAAAAGCTGCACGTCAACAAGGCCGAGGGCTTCATCGCGCTCAACACCCGCAAGGACGACTTCGAGTTTGTGCAGGATGTTACCCCGCTCGACGACGTGGTCGCCTTCATGCAGGACGCCACCTGCAAGCTGGTGCGCGTGGCCGAGAAGGTGTTCATCGGCAAAAACATCGAGCACCTCCACGTCGTCCCCAAGGACGGCGACGACCGCTACTACACGCTCATTTATCAGGACAAGGAGAGCGGCAAGGCCTTCGCCAAGCGCTTCCAGCTCGGCGGCATGACGCGCGAGAAGGTTTACAACCTCGCCGCGTCCGAGGGCAGCAAGCTGGTGTTCTTCGACGAAACGAAAAACCCCGACAGCATGCCCAAGGCCGTGACCGTTTACCTGAGCGGCCGGTGCAGCGCGCGGGTGAAGGAGTTCATCTTTGATCTCTCCGAGCTGACCGTCGGCGCCCGCGGCAACAAGGGCGTGACCGTCACCCAATATCCGATCCGCGACGTCAAACGCGCCTGAGTTTGTCGGTAACAGCGCAGAACCGAAGCTTGGTTTAAGATTTAAGATAACCCCAAATTGCGCCACTTAAAATGGCGCGATTTGGGGTTATGTGCCAGATAAACCGTCTGTTCAGTCGATTTATCTGGCGCGATAGGCCATATCGCGCCAGATAATCTGGCATCATGCCAAAACAGATCGTCGACGCGGAGTTCGAGGCCTTGGTGGCGCGCGTGCGGGCTTTTCCCGAGGGCGTGGCCGTGGACGCGTTGATGGATGCTCTACTCGCGGCGGGCGAGGTTGCGGTGCGCCGCACGGTGCAGCGCCGTTTGGCTACCTTGGTCGCTGCGGGCCGGCTGCTGCGCACGGGGCGTGGTCCGGCGAGCCGTTATCACGCGCCCGTCGCCAGCCCGGCGCGTGAGGCGGCGACTCCGGCCCGGTCGGTGGTCGCGCCGATGCCGCCACGCAGCGTGGTTTATCCTATGGGTGAGGAGGGTCTGATCTCGCCGGCCAACTCGGTGAGCGAGCCTGCCCCGGCCGTGCGGTTGCCGGTCTCGCCCGAGGCCATCGCGCTGCGCCAGGCCGTGCTCGCGCCGCAGCATCTGCGCCGTCCGGCGGGCTACAACCGCGCGTGGCTGGAGGCCTACCGGCCGAACGAGACGTTTTATCTGCCGTCCGCCTTGCGCGCGCGCCTGGCCGAGCTGGGCCGCGCCGCGACCGCCACCGCTCTGCCGGCCGGCACGCATGCGCGGCAGGTGCTGGATCGGCTGCTGATCGATCTGTCGTGGAATTCCAGCCGCCTCGAGGGCAACACCTACTCGCTGCTGGAGACGGAGCGCCTGCTCGCGCTGGGCGAGAGCGCCGAGGGTAAGAATGCCGCCGAGGCGCGCATGATCCTGAATCACAAAACCGCCATCGAGCTGCTGGTCGATCAGGCGGACGAGATCGGGTTTAACCGCTACACGGTGCTGAATCTTCACGCCATCCTGGCCGAGGGCCTGCTGCCTGACGATCGGGCCTGCGGCCGGCTGCGCGTCATCCCGGTGGGCATAGGCGGCTCGGTGTTTCATCCGCTGGCCGATCCGGGCGCGATCGAGGAGTGTTTCGCGCGGGTTTTGGCCAGCGCCGACGCGATTCGCGATCCGTTCGAGCAGGCGTTTTTCGCCATGGTGCATCTGCCGTATCTGCAACCGTTCGAGGATGTGAACAAACGCGTGTCGCGCCTCGCGGCCAACATCCCGTTTATCCGCCAGAATTTCTCGCCGCTGTCATTCGTGGACGTGCCGGAGCAGGATTACGTGGCGGGCATGCTCGGGGTGTATGAGCTCAACCGCGTGGAGCTGCTGCGCGATGTTTTCGCGTGGGCCTACGAGCGGTCCTGCGCGCGCTACGCGGCGGTGCGGCAGTCGCTGGGCGCGCCGGATCCGTTTCGCCTGCGCCACCGCGAATTGATCGCGCGGGTGGTGGGCGAGGTGGTGCGCGGCGCGCTGGGGCGGGCCGCGGCCGTGGCCCATGTGCGCCGCGAGGCCGTGGCGGCGGGCCTGCCCGAGGCGGACCAGCGGCGGCTCACCCACGAGATCGAGTCGAGCATCCTGGATCTGCACGAGGGCAACTTCGCCCGCTACCGGGTGCGCCCCTCCGAATACCACCGCTGGCGCGCGGTCTGGTCGGGCTGAGCGCGGGCGGCGATGCCGCGCCGCGCCCCCTTGGCGGGCGTCAGACCGGCTCCTTGAACTGCAGAGCATGCAGTTTCGAGTAGAGCCCGCCGCGCGTCACGAGCTCGTCGTGGCGGCCCTGCTCCACCAGCCGTCCGCCGTCCATCACCAGGATCATGTCGGCCATCTGGATCGTGCTCAGGCGGTGCGCGATCACGAAGGTGGTGCGGTCCTTCATCAGGCGCTCCATCGCCTGCTGGATCAGACGCTCGGACTGGGTGTCGAGCGCGCTCGTGGCCTCGTCGAAGATGAGGATGCGCGGGTCCTTCAGGATGGCGCGCGCGATGGCCACGCGCTGGCGCTGGCCGCCCGAGAGCTTGGAGCCGCGCTCGCCCACCACCGTGGCGTAGCCGTCGGGCAGCTTGGCGATGAATTCGTGCGCGTTGGCCGCCATGGCGGCTTCGAGCACCTGCTCGCGGGTGGCGTCGGGCCGGCCGTATTTGATGTTGTCCTCCAGCGTGCCGGAAAAGAGCACGTTGTCCTGGAGCACGATCCCGATCTGGCGGCGTAGGGATTCCACGGATACGCCGCGCACGTCGAGCCCGTCCACCCGCACTTCGCCGGAGGCGGCGTCGTAGAAGCGCGCGATCAGGTTGATCAGGGTGCTCTTGCCCGAGCCGCTCGGCCCCACGATCGCCACCATGCGTCCGGCGGGCACGTGGAAGCTCACGTCGGTGAGGGTGCGGGGCCGGCCGCGGCCGGGCGGCTCCAGCTCGTAGTCGAAGCTCACGGGTGTCGAAGACCGCGAAGATGTTTTCCAGCGCGGTGTTCGCCCGCTGGAAAATCGCCGCCAGGTCCACGAAGCGCACGATGGGCGGGAAGATATAGACTATGTAGGCGTTGAAGGCCACCAGCGTGCCCACCTGCATGTCGCCCTGAATGACCAGCCAGCCGCCGTAGCCCAGCACGATCAGGCCGCCGAGCGATCCGAGCACGTCCGCGATCACGGCGAGGCGGGTGTTTCGCATCACGATCTTCGAGTATTTGAAGTAGTCGGCGTTGATGCCGGTCGCGAACGAGTCGCCTTCCGCCGACTCGCGGCCGAAGGACTTCACCACCCGCGCGGCCGCCACCCGCTCCTGGAGAAAGCCCACCACGCTGTCCCAATTGTCGCGGTGCGCGCGCGCCTCCGACTTCATTTTGCGCCGGTTGTAGAGGTAGTTGATGATGAAAAACGGCAGCACGAGCGTGACCGCCAGCGCCAGGCGCCACTCCACGTAGTAGAGCAGGGCGAGCACGCCGATCACCGTCACCGAATCGGCGATGAGGTTGATGAGGAAATTGTTGGTCAGGTTGTAGAGTTCGCCGGTGTCCTGCGTGATGCGGCTGATGACCTTGCCGGTCTGGTTGGCGTCGAAGTAGCGCAGCGACAGCGATTGCAGGTGGCGGAAGAGCGTGATGCGCAGGTCGCAGGTCACGCGCATGGCGGCGTATTGCAGCACGCGGTTGCGCCAGAGCGTGAGCAGGCCGCGCGCGATGAAGAGCCCGGTGAACACCGCCAGCAGTATGCCCAGACGCGGCAGATCCTTCGCCGGCAGCGCGTCGTCGATCACGAGTTTCAGGATCCACGGCGCCGGCAGCGTGACGGCGGTGGCGAGCAGGATGAGCACGACGCCCAGCGCGATTTTCCCCGCCTGCGGGCGCACGAGCGTGAGGAAGCGTTGGAAAGAAGTGGGCTGCGACGGCGAGGTGGCGGAGGCCATATTGGGCGATAAATCGCGCCGTCAGCCTCGCCCGCATCACGGCTGCCTCGCCAGTTCAAAACCGAGGGAACGGTTGCACCGTAAAGTGAAACTCGCCTGCCTCGTCGCCTTTGCCCATGTCCGCCCGCCGTCTCGACCAACTCCTCGCCAACCTCGGTTACTGCTCGCGACGCGAGGTGCGCGATTGGCTCAAGGCCGGTCGCGTCGCCATCGCCGGCCGCCCCGCCACCGATCCCGGCGCCAAGCCGTCGCCGGCCGCCGTGCGCGTGGACGGCGAGCCGCTCGACCACCCCGATGGCATCCTCCTCCTGGTCAACAAACCCCTCGGTCTCACCTGCTCGCACGACGAGCGCGAGGCGCCGCTCATCTACGATTTGCTGCCCGCCCGCTGGCGCGCGCGCAACCCGGTGGTCACCACCATCGGCCGCCTCGATAAGGAGACCTCCGGCCTCATCCTGCTCACCGACCACACCGAGCTGGTCCACCGCCTGACCTCGCCCAAGCACAAGGTCCCCAAGATCTACCACGTCACCACCGACCGCGATCTTTCGCCCGAGTTGGTCAACGTGTTCGCCGCCGGCACGCTTCAGCTCGACGGCGAGAAGGAGCCCTGCGCCCCGGCCACGCTTCGTCTGCTGGGACCGCGCGAGGCCGAGGTGACCCTGATCGAGGGCAAATACCATCAGGTCCGGCGCATGTTTGCCGCCGCCGGCTCCGCGACCGTCACCGCCCTGCACCGCACGACCTTCGGCGCCTTGACCCTCGGCGATCTCGCTCCCGGCCGGTATCGCGAACTCGCCGTCGCCGAGCTCGGGCTCGAGCTCCCGTCGTCAAAATAGTTTCCCGCGCCGGCGCGGGCCGGCCGTCATGCTTTTTCGGATACGCCGCCGCTATGCGCGGAGTCTTCGGGCGTCCGCCGTCCCGCCCGGATGAGCAGTCCGCCGATGCCGCCGATGAAGGCGACCAGCGCGGCCACGCAGACAAAGGCCGTCGCGTCGCGTGCGATCAGAAAAAGCAGCGCCGCCGCCGCCGCCACCACCAGACAGGAGCGGCCCAGCATTAGGCACTGTGCCTTGTCGCGGTTGGCCCCGATCTCGCGGGCGAAATCCACCGGCGTGCGCATGTTTTTGAAAAACGCCTCCGTCTCCGCCCGCGCCGCGTCCGATACGGTCTTGCGCAGCAGGCATGCCGCCGCCGTGGCCACCACGCCCACGCCAAAGATCCACAGCGCCCGGTCCTGGATCGTCCACACCGCGCCATTCACCTTTGAGTCGTAGACGAAAAACGCCGACGGCACCAGGCACGCGCCCGCGACGAGGAAGTAGCTCCAGCGCGGCATGGCCTTGAACCATAGGCCGGCGAGGGTGGGCAGCGCCAGGGGTATGCCCACCGTGGTCGAAATCACGAAAAACGCCTCGAACAACACCAACTCGCGTCGGGTCGAGAAGAGCAGGGCGTAGCCGATCACGATCGCGCCCATCACCACCGTGAGCACCTTGCAGAGCAGCAGGCCGGACTTGTCCGAGAGCGGCTCGGTGCGTCCGAAAGCCGCGCGGATGCGCGGGATCACGTTGCGCACCAGCACGCCCACCTGGTTGTTCAGACCGGTGTCCATGCTGCTCGAGGTCGCGGCGAACATCGCCGCCACCAGCAGCCCCATCATGCCGGCGGGCAACACCTGCCGCGCGAGGTAGCTGTAGGCGAGCTCACCGGGGTTTTTGCCGCCCAGGGCCATGACTTCCTCCGCATAAAGGAACCGCGCCACCATCGGCGGAATGGCCCACGCCAGCGCGCCGATCGCCATCAGCGCAAACGCGAACCACGCCGCCCGGCACGCCTCGCGACCATCCTTCACCGACAGGAAACGTCCTGCCGAGCTCAGGTTGATCTGGTTGTAGACCTGCATGATGAAAATCGCCACCAGCCACTTCGCCGAGTAGCGGCCCTCCTTGAACTGGTCGGACTCCTTCACCAGCGCGAAATCATCCGCGAAGCGCGGATCGGAGAAGTAGGAGAGGAACGCGCCCACTCCGCCGATGTGCCGGATGGCCAGCACCGCCACCAGCAGCGTCACGGCGAAAAGCAGCACACCCTGCACGAAGTCCGTGGCCGCCACCGCCCAGCGCCCGCCCGTGGTCGAGTAGATCACCACCACCGCGCCGATCACCACGATGCACGCGCTCAGCGGCACTTGGAAAAAATCCGCCGCAAACACTGACAGCGCCCACAGCTGGATGGCCGAGGTGAGGGGCCCGAGCAGCAGGCCTTGAAACGCGCTGAACTGCTCCACCACCGGCCCGAAGCGCGCCCGCAGCACGTCCACCGAGGTGTGCGCGCGCGTCTGCCGGAACCACGCCGCGAGGAAGAGCGCGCAGAGCGGCAACGCCGTGCAGTTGCCCACATAGATGATGAGCATGCTCGGCCCGCCCTCGAACGCCGCCGAGCCGTTGCCCGTGAAGGTGAACGCGCTGATGCCCGACATGAGGATGCTCCCGCCGACCAGCCACCACGACCCCTGCGCCCCCCCGCGCACGAAGTCGCTCACGTTGGAGTTGAACCGGGAAAACCCGATTCCCAGCGCGATCATGACCAGAAAATAGGCCGCGATGATGGAGTAATCTACGATCATGGGGGGAGGGTGGGGCGGGGAAGATGGATGACGGACCTACGCGATGCGCCGGTCATAAACCTCCACCCAAACGCCCGCCGATCCCGAGGCGGAGCGCGCGCCAACTCCAATCGTTGAGTTCGAGGACCCGGTGCCGACGCGGTGCCAACCACGCGCCTCCGGTCTGTGTGCAATGTAGACGCCGTAGCTTCCTGTGTATGGAACTCGGTGAACTCTGCGACTATTTCAGGTCTTCAGTCCGCCCCGCGCGGACTGCAAAAAGACAAAAGAAACCGTCGGCAGCCATGGTTTAGGGCGGGGTGATTGTATATAGTGAGATTAGTCCGACGGGTTTTACCCCATCTACCGCCGGATCGCACCCCCGTTACCCCATGTTCTCGCTTGGCTATACTTTTCACTACCGGCAGGCGCTCCGCCACGTCGAACGCCTGCCCCTTGGACTTTGCCGCCCGAGTAATCCGTAAGGACTCGGACCATGGCCACTCACATGCTCCGGCATAAAAAGGCGCGTGGATTTTAAACCCTTGGATTACAGCCTGTAGCATCCCGCTGTTTAACGGCGTTAATAAGACATCCTTTGCTCACGCATAACCTGCGGCAGATGCAGAAAAGCGTCACTAGCTTTTACCCCTCCCCCTAAGCCCCACCGAATTACGACGCAGTTTACTAATTGCTGACGCCCGTAGGTGCCCTCGACGCCCAACCGCTCGAAACGCCACCGACGCCCTCACCCAAGCAACCTGTGCCCGCGCCCATTTCGCCGCAGGCATGCCCTAAATAATTTCCAGCCCCGTCTTCTAATACACGTCGCCATGTATCCCAAACCCCACCGCACT
>JALOTV010000080.1 GCA_025457685.1 Opitutaceae bacterium | reverse complement strand
GCTCTCCTTCCTCGCCGATTACGAACACATCTGGGGCCCGCTTCGCCTGCTGCGGTTTCTCACGTTCCGCGCGCTCCTCGCCGCGCTCACCGCGACCGTGATCGGCTTCGTGATCGGACCGTGGCTCATCGCGCACCTGCGCCGGCTGAAGTTCGGGCAACACTACGACGACACGCGGGTGGGCGACCTCGCCACGCGTTTCGACAAGAAGAACACCCCGACGATGGGCGGCTTGTTGATTTTCACCGCCGTGTTCGTGAGCGCCGTGCTCTGGGCCGAGCCCAACGTGTGGGTCGTCACCGCGCTCTTTGTTTACGGCGCGCTCACCGCGGTGGGTTTTCGCGACGATTACCTGAAGGCGGTTCGGAAAAACAAGGACGGCATCAGCTCGCGCGAGAAGATCGTCTGGCAGACTCTGGTTACCGTGGTGGCGCTGGTCACGCTGGTGTTTCACCCGTCGAGCTCGGAAAAGATCCGCGAGTTGTGGGTGCCCTTCCTCAAGGAGCCCCTCTTCGTTTTCGCCGGCGGCCTCGGTCTCGTGGCGCTCTTCGTGATGATGTTCTTCTGGATCGTCGGTTTCTCCAACGCGATCAACCTCACCGACGGCCTCGACGGTCTCGCCATCGGCTGCACCATCACCGTCACGCTGGTTTACGGCATCATGGCCTACTGCGCGGGCAACGCCATCATCGCCAAATATCTGCTCATCTCCTTCGTGCCCGGCACGGGGGAACTGGCCGTCCTCTGCGCCGCGCTGGTGGGCGCCGGCATGGCGTTTCTCTGGTATAACTCGCACCCGGCCGAGGTCTTCATGGGCGACACCGGCTCGCTCGCCCTTGGCGGTCTCATCGGGGTGATCGCCTTCATGGTGCAGCAACCGTTCACCCTCATCATCGTCGGCGGCGTCTTCGTGGTCGAGGCCCTGTCGGTGATGATCCAGGTCGGCTACTTCAAATACACCAAGCGGCGCAGCCCGACCGGGGAAGGTAAACGCTTCTTCAAAATGGCCCCCATTCACCACCATTTCCAGAAACTCGGCTGGCCCGAGACGAAAGTCGTGCTGCGCTTCTGGGTGATCTCGCTGATGTGCTCTCTGGCCGGTCTTGCCACCTTGAAACTACGTTAAACCCGCTCCGCTTCTCACCAAAATTGTCCTAGTTCCCCGATCCCTTTTCGCCTCTTTCGCCCACCGTGCGTCCGCCCGAATTCATCCGCCCCCTGCTTGCCTCGCCCGTCGCCATCCTCGGCGCCGGCGTGAGCGGGCGCGCGCTCACCGCGCTGCTGGCGAAGCTCGGGGCGCAGGCGGTGGTGTATGACGCCGCCGGCCGCGACGAAGCGCGGCCGAGTTTCACCGCCGCCGACGCCGAGCGGCACCAGCTGGTGTTGTTCTCGCCGGGCTTCGCACCGACGCATCCGTGGCTTTCCCTCGCGCGCACCTGCGGCGCGCTTTGCCTTGGCGAACTCGATTTCGCCGCGCTGTTCTGGCGCGGTTCCATCGTGGCCATCACCGGCACGAACGGCAAAACCACCACGACGGAGTTTCTCACCCACGCGCTCTGCCTGGCCGGCCGCGACGCCACCGGCACCGGCAACATCGGTTTCCCCCTCTCGCAACTCGTCGTGGATCGCGGCGGCGGCGGGCCGGAGTCGGTCGCAGTCTGCGAGGTCAGCTCCTTCCAGGCCGAGAGCCTCCGGCACTTCCGCGCCGACAGCGTGCTCTGGACGAATTTCGCGGAGGACCACCTCGAGCGTCACGGCGACATGGAGCACTATTTCTCCGCCAAGTGGCACCTGCTCGAGCGCTGCATCGGCGGGCATGTGCACGTGGGCACGAGCGTGCAGCGCTACGCCGCCGAGTTTGGCCAGTCGCTGCCGGCCGAGGCCTGCGTGGCCACGGAGAACGAGCCGGGCGACCTTCTCCTGCAAGGCACGCTGTTCGCCGACTATCCCCAGCGGGAAAATTTCCTTCTCGTGTCCGCCTGGTGGCGCGCCGCGGGCCTGCGCGAGAGCCTGCTCTACACCGCCGCACGCTCTTTCGCCGTCGCCCGCCATCGCATGGAAAACGCCCACCAGGCCGGTGGCGTGACGTGGTGGAACGATTCCAAGGCCACCAATTTCCACGCCGCCGAGGCCGCGGTGGCGCGTTTCCAGCAACCTGTGCTCATCATCCTTGGCGGAAAATCCAAGGGCGGGGATATCGCCGCGTTCGTCCGTCGTCTCGCGCCGCGCGTCCGACACGCCGCGCTCGTGGGCGAAACCCGCCACGCCCTCGCCGACGCCTGCGGAGCGGCCGGCGTCGGCCACACCGTCTGCCACAACCTCGCCGAGGCGGTGCATGCGCTCGCCGCCCTGGCCGCGCCTGGCGACGATGTTTTGCTGAGCCCGGGATTCGCCAGCCTGGACCAGTTCAAAAGCTACGCCGATCGCGGCGACCAATTCATCGCTTTGGCGCGCGGGCTCACCCCCGTCGCATCCGGGCTCTCCACCACCACCTCAATTTCTTAAACAAACCTAAACCGTCATGAAACTCACCCACGTCTTTGGCCTCGTCGTCTCCGTGCACGTCGCCGTCTTCACCGTCATCTTCGCCACGCCGGGCTGCCGCTCCACCGGCAAGCAAAAGCCCCGCCCCGAGGACACTGACCCGGCTCAGGCCAGCACCGTCGCCACGCCGGTCGATGCCGTCGCCGCCGCGCCGGTGGAGTCGATGAGCTACTCCGATATCAACGCCGGCGGCGCCACCGGGGACTATGCCGCCGCCACGCCGGTCGCTCCGACCGAAGTGTCCGCTGTCACGCCGGTCTCCCCCGAAGCTACGGGCGCGACGGTGCGTTTCGCGCCCACCCGCCCCAGCGCCACGACCGGTGCGCTCGCGCCGGCGGCCGCGCCTGTCGCCGCCAGCGCCTCCTACACGGTGGGCAAGGGCGACAGCCTCTGGTCCATCGCCCGCAAGCACGGCATCACCGTCGCCGAGTTGGCCGCCGCCAACAAACTCGCTCCCTCCGCGACCCTGCGTCTCGGCCAGACTTTGACCGTTCCCGCCATGCCGGCCTCCGACGCCTCGGTCGCCGCCGCCACCGACGCGGGCAACACCTACACCGTGGTCGCGGGTGACACCCTCGGCGCCATCGCCCGCCGTCAGGGCACGACCGTCGCCGCGCTGCGCACCGCCAACAATCTCTCCGGCGACAACCTGCGCGTGGGCCAGAAACTCGTGGTCCCCGGCAACGCGGCCCCGCTGTCCGACGCCGCGCCTCGCGCCTCGGCCGCCTCCGCCGCGACCGCGCCCCGCGCCGGCGGCGGCAGCTATACCGTGGTCTCGGGCGACACCCTTGGCGCCATCGCCCGTCGGGCGGGCGTCAAGGTCGGCGACCTCGCTCTGCTGAACAACATCACCGACCCCGCCAAGCTGCGCGTGGGCCAGACCCTCAAGCTGCCCGCCGGCGCGAAGACTCCCTCCGCCTCGCGTCCGGCCGCCGCCGCTTCGACCCCCGCCGCCGCCCCGACCGCAAGCGTGGGCGTCGCCCCGGAGGCGCCGGTGGAAGCCACGGGCGCGGTGGCTCCGGTCGAGCCGGTGACGCCGGTCGAGCCCATGGCCATTCCGGTCATCCGCATCGACGAATAATTTCGGCCGACCGCCGCCCACTCCCCGCTCCAGCCCATCGCATTCCGCCACCTGATGAGCAGTCGCGAACTTGATTTGCCCGACCCCTACGCGCCTTCCGCGCGAGTGGGGGTGAATCCTGTCGCCGTCATGCTCGTCTGCGTGGCCTTCCTTTGCACGCTGGGTCTCGTCGCGGTCTTCACCGCGACCGCGTTCAAGTCCTCCACGTTTTTCTGGAAACAGATCCTGGGCCTGGGCCTGGGTCTGGGCGCGGGTTTCGTGGTGAGCCGGCTCAAGCTGGATTACTGCCGGCGCTACGTCTGGTTCATCGGCCTCGGCATCGTGGCGCTGCTGCTGCTGGTCGCCATCCCCGGCATCGGCATCAGCGTAAACGGCTCCCGCCGCTGGCTCGGGCTCGGTCCGGTGCGCTTCCAGGTCTCCGAGCTGGCCAAGCTCGGCATCGTGGTCGTGCTCGCGCACTACCTCGCGTTGAACCAGTCCATGATGGGCGACCTCCGACGCGGTTTTCTCATGCCGCTCGCGATCATCGGTGGCATCGCCGGCCCCATCATGTTGCAGCCCGACTTCGGCACCACGGCGCTGGTGGGCGCGGTCGGCGTGATCGTGCTCTTCCTCGCCGGCGCGCGCTGGCGCTACATCACCGTTTCCGTGCTCGGCATGGTGGCGCTCTTCGCGGTGGCGATCGCGCTCAACCCGAACCGGCTCACCCGCCTGACCGCCTTCCTCGACGTCGAGGGCAACAAGCAGGCGGGCACCTATCAGGTGTATCAAAGTTTTCTCGCCTTCGCCTCCGGCGGTATCGACGGCGCCGGTCTGGGGCAGGGCAGGCAGCAGATCTATTTTTTGCCCGAGGCGCACACCGACTTCATCTTCGCGGTGGTGGGCGAGGAGCTGGGGCTGATCTTCACCCTGCTCACCGTGTTCGCATTCCTGGTGTTTTTCGTCTGCGGGATCATCCACCTCCGCCGCGCGCCCAACCAGTTCCAGTTTCTGCTCGTCTCGGGCGCGCTGCTCGTGGTGGCGCTCCAGGCGGTGGTCAACCTCGGCGTCGTGGTCGGCCGCCTGCCCACCAAGGGCATGTCGCTGCCCTTCGTCAGCGCGGGCATGTCCAACCTTCTGCTCATGGGCATGATCGTCGGATTGCTGGTCAACACCCGCCGCGCCTGGACCCGCCAGGACGAGCTGCCCGGCCGCCGGGATTTCGAGTGATGCACACCCGCGCCCCACGCACCTTTTTGCTCTCCTGCGGAGGCACCGGCGGCCATCTCTCGCCCGGCATCGCCCTGGCCGAGGGACTCGCCGCGCGCGGCGACCGCGCCGTGCTGCTCATCAGTCACAAGAAAGTGGATACGCGCCTCGCCGGCAAATACCCCGGCCTGCGTTTCGAGCCCATCCCCGGCACGCCCTTTGGCGGCCACCCCTCGGTGCTGGGGCGCTTCCTGGTGTCGCAGACGAAGGGCTTCGCGGCCGGTCTGCGGCTGGTCCGCTCGCTGCGTCCGGCGGGCATCGTCGGTTTCGGCGGGTTCACCACCGCGAGCGTCATCCTGGCCGGCGCGATGCACGGCGTGCCGGTCGCCTTGCACGAGGCCAACCGCGTGCCGGGCAAGGCGGTCCGCCACCTCGCGCGTTTGGCGCGCCGGGTCTGGTTGCCGCCCGGAGTCGGCTTGCCCGGAGTGGACGCGGCGAAGATCCGCGCGGCGGGTTTGCCGGTGCGGGCCGAGATCACGCGCGTGCCGAGGACCGACGCGGCGGTCCGTCTGGGGCTGGATCCCTCCCGAAAGATTCTGGCGGTGTTTGGCGGCAGCCAGGGCGCCACGCCGCTCAACCAGTGGGCGCGCGGGGCCGCCCGCGATCTCGCCGCTATCGGCGTGCAGCTGGCATGCGTGACGGGGCTGGGCAAGGGCGAGGCCGAGTTTACCCAGAATCCGGGACCATCGGGTGCGGCGGTGCGCTCGGCGTGGATACCGTTTTGCGACGATGTGGCCGGACTGTTGTCCGCCGCCGATCTGGTCGTGGCGCGCGCGGGCGCGGGCAGTCTGGCCGAGTTTGCGCGCATCGGCACGCCGGCGATTCTCGTGCCCTATCCGCAGGCCGCGGACGATCACCAGCAGGCCAACGCGGGCTACTTCGCCGCGCAAGGGGGCGGAGTCGTGCTCGAGCAGGACTCCCTCGCGCAGCTGACCCCGCTGGCGGGCTCCTTGCTGCTGGACGAGACGCGTCTGACGGGATTTCGCGCGGCGCTGGCCGCAGTCGATGCCGCGCCGGCGCTTGATTACATCCTCGATGATCTCGACGGCCTCGTGGCTGGCCGGGCCAACCCGATGCAGGAGCGGGCCGCCGCCGCATGAGCAACGCCGTGAGCACGCCCCCTCAACTTTTCGGCCAACCTATCCGCCGACTGCATGCGGTCGGCGTGGGCGGCATGGGCCTGGGCCCGCTGGCGATCTACGCGGCCGGAGTGGGTTTCGAGGTGAGCGGAGGCGATGACGCGCCGACCGAGGTTATGGTCGCCCAGCTGAAGCGAGCGGGCGTGCGATTGACCGAAGCGGACGTGTTGCCCGAGGACGCGGAAATGGTGGTGGCATCGTCGGCAGTGGTCGCCTCGCATCCCGTGCTTGTGGCCGCGCGCAGGCGGGGGCTGCGGGTGGTGCGCCGGGGAGAACTGCTCGCGGAGCTCGCGTCCACCAGACGCCTGATCGCGGTCTGCGGCTCGCATGGCAAGACGACCACCTCGGCGATGCTCTATTGGGCGATGCGCTCGGCCGGTCTCTCTCCGGGCTATGTCGGCGGCGGACTGTTTGCCGACGACGCCTTGCCGCCTGCGGCAGCGGGTGCCGATGCGTGGCTGGTGGCGGAAGTGGACGAGAGCGATGGCACCATCGCCGGTTTCTCACCCGCGATCACGGTGCTCGTGAATCTCGATTGGGATCATCCCGACCACTACCGCACCCAAGCCGACCTCGAGCGCACCTTCGCGGATCTGCTCGCACGCACCACCGAGCGTGTGTTGATCAACGCGTCCTGCTCGATCTCCGCCCTGGCGGCGCAAGGTCGCCAGGCGGTCGTGCGATTCGGCGGCGAGGGCGAGTATCGCCTCATCGGCGCCACTCATTCCGGCCCGGCCAGACAAGAGCTCGCGTTTGGCGGCAGCTTCCCGATCGGAAAAGCCTCGGTGCGCGCCTTCGGGGAATTCAATGCGCTCAATGCCACGGCCGCGCTCGCCGCGGCCCACCTCGCCGGCGCGAGCTTGCGCGGCGATCTGCTGACGGACTACCCGGGCGTGCGCCGGCGCCAGGCGTTGCTGGCATACGGCGCGGGCTTTGCGGTGATCGAGGACTACGCGCATCACCCGGCCGAGATATCCGCGTTGCTTGCGGGCCTGCGCCTGCGCGTGCCGGCCGGCGGTCGCCTGCGGGTCGTGTTTCAACCGCACCGCTACAGCCGCACCGCGCAATTCCGGACCGCCTTTGCCGCGGCGCTGGCGGCCGCCGACGACGTTTATCTGCTCGATGTTTACGGCGCGGGCGAGGCCCCGTTGACCGGTGGCACGAGCGAGGATCTCGCCGATGCCTTCCGCTCGGCGCATGCCGGCGTGCCGCTGGTGTATCTGCCCGGTTCGCACGGACCGGTTTACGCAAGGCTGGGCGCGGAGTTGCGCCCCGGAGATCTGGTGGCGGTGGTGGGCGCGGGCGATCTCGACGTGTCGGCCCGCCAGTGGCTGGCGGTCATGAACAAAACCGACTGGTGGTCGAAGATCGCCGCCTACCTGCAGGCGCGGGTTTCCATCGACACCAAGCTGCTGCAGGAGGCGCCGCTCGCGCCCAAGACGACCCTCGGCGTCGGCGGCGCGGCACGGCTCTACGCCGAGCCGGCGCACGAGACGGATCTTTATCAACTTGTCGGCGCGGCGCATGCGATCGGCCTGCGTGTGCTGCCGCTGGGGCGGGGCTCCAACCTGCTCGTGCCCGACGAGGGCGTGGACGCGCTGGTGCTCAGCCTGCGCCATCCGTTCTGGGAGAGTTTTGCGTCGCTTGGTGACGGCCGGGTGCGGGTGGGTGCGGGTTTGCGGCTGAAGAATCTTTGCGGTCTGGCGGCCAAGGCCGGTCTGGCGGGGTTCGAATTTTTGGAAGGCATCCCGGGCAACGTCGGCGGCGCGCTGCGCATGAACGCGGGCGCGATGGGCGGCTGGATGTTCGACGTGGTGGAGAGCGTGGAGTTCATCACCCTTGCCGGAGAGCGACGAACGCTGGCCAAGGCCGACATGCACGTCGACTACCGTCACTGCGCCGAGTTGGAGAACGCCATCGCCACCGCGGCCATCCTGCGCCCGGCCTCCAGCGCCCCCAGCGAGGATGTGGCGCGCCAGATCGACACCTACCGCGACAAGCGCAAAAAGAGCCAGCCGCGCGAGCCTTCGGCGGGGTGCATTTTCAAAAACCCGCCCAGCGATTCCGCGGGGCGGCTCATCGACGCCGCCGGCCTGAAGGGCGAGCGGGTGGGGGACGCCGAGGTGTCGCAAATCCATGCCAATTTTATCGTCAACCATGACGGCGCCCGCGCCGCCGACGTGATCGAGCTGGTCCGCCGCGTGCGCGCCCGCGTGCAGCAGGCGCATGGGATCAAACTGGAACCCGAAGTGCTACTCTACGGGAAAGACTGGAAAGACGTCCTTTAAACCATGACCGCCCCCGCCTCCTCATCCGATCTGCGCATCACCGTCCTGGCCGGCGGCGTGTCCTCCGAGCGCGAAGTCTCGCTCGGCTCGGGCGCGGCGTCGGCCTCGGCCCTGGCGCGCCTCTGGCCCACGCGGCTGATCGACGTTAAGGCGGACGCCTTGCCGCCGGGCCTGGATCCCGCGCGCGACATCGTGTTTTCAACCCTGCACGGAACCTTCGGCGAGGACGGCGGCATGCAGCGTCTGCTCGATGCCGCCGGAGTGGTCTATGCCGGCTGCGACGCCGCTTCCTCGGCCCTGACCATGGACAAGGCCGCGACCAAACGGGCGGCAGCCTCCGCCGGCGTGCGCGTCGCCGCCGACCAGAGTTTCCACTCGTCCAACCGTCCCACCGCCGAGGCGCTCATCGCCGCGCTTGGCACCGATCGGGTGGTGATCAAGCCAAACGACCAGGGCTCCTCCGTCGGTCTCGTGCTTCCCGAAGGTCGGGACGCCATCGCGGCCGCGCTCGCGGCGCTCACGCCCGGGAACTGGCTGGCCGAGCCCCGTCTGATCGGCCGGGAACTCTCCGTCGGGGTGCTCGAAGGCCGGGCGCTAGGCGTGGTGGAGATCCGTCCGCGCTCCGGCGTGTATGATTTCGCGAGCAAATACACCAAGGGCGCGACCGAATACCTGGCCCCCGCGCCGCTGGATGAAGCCGCCACCGCCGCGGTGCGCGGCGCGGCCGAAAAGGCCTTCGCCGCCTGCCGGTGTCGCGACTATGCGCGCGTCGATTTCATCCTAAAATCGCCGGAAGAGTTTTATCTGCTCGAAATCAACACGCTCCCCGGCATGAAGGAAACCAGCCTCCTGCCGATGAGCGCGCGCGTCGCGGGGCTCGATTTTACCGAGTTGGTCCGAGCCCTGGTTTCCCCCGCCGTGCGCCGTTTCCAAGAAGCCCGTCCGTCCGCGTAGCCGTCCGCCGTGAACCACGTCCCCATCATCCCGCAAACCGCCCCCACCTGGCGCGACAGCGTCGCTCAGGACGCGCCCCCGCGTCCGCGCGGCCGCACCGGCCGCACCCGGCTGGCGCTCGACACGCTCCGCCACTGGCTCGGCCTCGTGGCCCTGGCGGCGTCCTTGGTTTTTGGATACATGGGTTGGCGGGCCTGGCGTGAAAACCCCGCCGCCCTCGCCGCCCCCGCCTCGGGCGAGCCGGTGCGCGAGATCGTGGTGCGCAGCGACGGCGTGCTGGACCGCGCCTGGGTGGAGACCGCTCTGGACATCGCGCCCGGCTCCCCGCTCATGCAGCTCGATCTGCCCGCCCTGCGCGAACGCCTGCTCCGCCATGGACAGGTGGCCAACGCGGTGGTCGCCCGCCGCCTGCCCGACGCGCTGGTGGTCACGTTGGAGGAGCGCAGCCCGGTGCTGCGCCTCCGCGGTCTCGACGCGCAGGGTGCGGAGGAGATGCTCTACGTCGCGCGGGACGGTTCGGTTTTCCCCGGCAGCAACTACGACGAGCAGCTGATCGCGACCCTGCCCTGGCTGGCGGGGGTGAATCTTTTGCGGGACCGGGCCGGAACCGGGTTTGTGAAGCTCGACGGCATGGAGGCGGTGGCGGATCTGCTGAGCACGGTGCGCTCCTCCGCGCCGGCCATCGCCCGCGATTTTCAGGTGGTCTCGCTGGCGCGCTTCGCGGCCGACGGCGTGCTCCTGGTGCGCACCCCGGAGGTGGCCGAGATCGCGTTTGGCACCGGCGAGGGCTACCGGCTGCAGATCGCCCGCCTCGATTACATCCTCGACGAGCTGCGTGCCCGGGGGCCGGACGCTGCGCGCATCCGCTCCATCAACCTCGCGGTGGGCGGTCGTCAGATCCCCGTCGCCTTCGAGGCGCCCGAGAATCCCGCACCGTCAGCTCCTCGTCGTGCCGCTCCCGCCGCCCCCGCCCCGCAGCCGGTGCGCGAGCCCGCCCCTTCCGCCACGCCCGCCGGCCAGGTCCCGGTGTTTTTCCGTATCTGATCCGCCCTCCTCTCTCCTCGTCTTCGCAACCTTCTCCCCTCCCGCCGTGCCCGCCTTCTCCAAATCCCGCATCGTCGGTGCCGTCGAAATCGGCACCTCCAAAATCACTGTTCTGGTCGGCGAAATCTCCGGCTCGCGCCTCGAGGTCATCGGTTTTGGCGAGTTCCCCTCGCGCGGCGTGGTCAAGGGCGTGGTGGTGGACAGCAAGGCCGCCGGCGAGGCCACGCACCGCGCGATCGATGCGGCGGAGCGCTCCGCCGGGGCGCGCCTGCAGCAGGTGTTTCTCGCCCAGAGCGGCGGGCACATCGACGGCTTTTATCACGAGGCGGTGGTGAATGTCGGCGGCCTGGACGGGCGCGTCAGCCAGCTCGACATCGACACCGTCTATGGTCTCGCGAAGTCGAAGGCGTTGCCCCCTGGACGCTGCATCGTGCACTACCTGCGCCGGCCGTTCTACCTAGACGGCACGCTCAGCCCCTCGCCCGAGGATATTCGCGGTTCGCGTTTGTCGGTCGGCGCGTGGCACGTCCACGGCGACCAGAACCGCATCGCCGACGGCGTGCACATCATCCGCAATTTCAACCTGCCCGTGACCGAGCTCGTGCTGTCGTCCCTCGCGGCCGGCAACATTCTCTCCACCCCTGAGGATCGCCACCACGGCGTGCTCGTGATCGACATGGGCGGCGGCACGACGGACTACGCCTACTATCGCAACGGACGCCCCTGCCTGGCCGG
>JALOTV010000367.1 GCA_025457685.1 Opitutaceae bacterium | reverse complement strand
AGAGTCGATGTCACCGTTGAGCTCGGTCATCACGCGGTCGAGGGCCTGGCGGTAGGTGCGGGTGATGCTGGCGACGTATTCGGGGGATTTGAGGCGGCCTTCGATTTTGAGCGACGAGACGCCGACGCGCACGAGGTCGGGCAGGACGTCGAGGCCGGATAGATCCTGCGGGCTGAGGAGGTAGGCGCGGTCGCCGAGGTCCACGGGCTGGCCGTCGCTGACCAGGCCGTAGGGCATGCGGCATGCCTGGGCGCATTCGCCGCGGTTGGCGGAGCGTCCGCCAAGCGATTCGCTGGTGAGGCACTGGCCGGAGTAGGCGACGCAGAGCGCGCCGTGGACGAAGACCTCGAGCGGCAGGGGCGACTGGCCGGGAGCGAGGGCGGCGCGTTGGGCGGCCTGGATGTGCTCGATCTCCTTGAGGGAGTTTTCGCGGGCGAGCACGACGAGCTCGGCGCCGAGGTCGCGGGCGAAGGCGACGCCGGCGTCGTTGGTCACGGTCATCTGGGTGGAGCCGTGGATGGGAAAATCGGGCGAGAGCCGGCGGATGAGGCGGCAAATGCCGACATCTTGGACAATGGCCGCGTCCACCCCGGCGGCGATGATGGCGCGCAGGTAGTCGGCGGCGTCGGCGAGCTCGTCGGCAAAGACGAGGGTGTTGAACGTCACATAGCCGCGCACCCCGCGCTTGTGGAGGAAAGCCATGAGCTCCGGCAGGTCTGCCACGGTGAAGTTGTGGGCGCGCATGCGGGCGTTGAAGCGTTCGAGGCCGAAGAAGATGGCGTCGGCGCCGTTTTCGACCGCGGCGCGGGCGCATTCCCAGTCGCCGGCGGGCGCGAGCAGCTCGGGACGGGCGTAGCGCGTGGCGGCGGAGGATGGGGCGGGAGCGGACTGGGAGACGGCGGCGGACATGACGATGCGCGCACGGTGGGCGCAGGCGGGAGCCTTGTCGAGCGGGGCGGAGGGCCGGGCGGCCTACGTAGTTTGTCACCAGATTAGTGACAAAATGCCGAGGCCGGGTGCGAGTTTGGCTAGTGTTTGCCCTCTTTCAGGATGCCGTAGGCGACGTAGGCGGCGATGAAGGCGGCGAGCAGGTAGCCGATGACGCTGAGCGGACTGCTGGCGCCGCCGCGAGCGGCGACGATGAGGGAGCTGCCGATGATGAGACAGCCGCTGATGAAGCCTAGGGCGATGCGGTTGGCGGACGTCTTGAGGGCGTCGTCCACGTCCTCCAGGCCCTGGTGCTGGAACTTGATCGTGAGCTCGTCGTGCTCGATGCGGCGGATGATGCGGTGGAGCTCGCCGGGGAGATCGCGCAGGCTGCCGAAGGTGCTGCGGAGCATGGCGCGGGTATCGCGCAGCACGGCGCGCGGGCCGGTGCGCTCCTTTTGCAGGGCGATGAACACGGGGCGGGCTGAGCGCTTGAGGTCGAAGTGGGGGTCGAGCGTGCTGGCGACCTCTTCGATGGAGAGCACGGCCTTAGCCATGAGCGAGTAGTCGCTGGTAATGGAAATCCCATTACGGCCGAAGATGAACAACAGCTTCAGCATGGCGCGGCCCAGGTTTACCTGGCCGATGGCGCGGTTGAAATCCTCGCGCAGGGCGAGGGTGACGTCGCGCTCCATGGCGCGCAGGTCTGCGCGGCCGGCGGGGCTGCCGAGCTCGGCGGCGATCTGCACGATGCGTTCGGCGTCCTGCTCGACGGCGGCGAGGAAGAGATCGGCGAGGGCGTGGCGGAGGCGGCGAGTGAGGTGGCCGGCGAGGCCCCAGTCTAGGAAGCAGAGGCGTCCGTCGGCGGCGACGAGCACGTTGCCCGCGTGCGGATCGGCATGGAAAAAGCCCGCGACGAGCACTTGGTGGAACAGCGAGGCGGCGCCGGCGCGGGCGAGGGTTTGCGCGGCCTCGGGGCTGAGCGCGGGGGAGTCCACCGGGCGGCCCACGATGCGCTGCATGACGAGCACGTGTTCGTCGGAGAACGCGTCATAAACCTCGGGCGCAAAGACGTGTTCAGGCGTGGGGTTGGTGGCGGTGAAGAAGCGCTGGTTACGCGCCTCGTGGGTGAAATCCAGCTCGCGCAGCACACCCGCGCTCACCTCGGCGACGACGGCGGGAAGATCGTAGGGGCGCAGGGCCTCGATGCGGGCGTGGAGCTGGCCGGCGAAAAAGCCGAGCAAGGCGAGATCGGTCTCGACGATGCGCCGCAGGCCGGGGCGCTGGATCTTGACCGCGACTTCGCGGCCATCGTGCAGGCGGGCGAAATAGACTTGGGCCAGCGAGGCGGAGGCGGCGGGTTTTGGGTCAAACTCGGCGAACACCTCCTCGAGCGGGCGGCCGAGCGACTCCTCGAGCACCGGACGCATCTCGGCGAAGGGCAGGGGGGCGACGTTGCTGCGGAGCTTGCGCAGCTCGATGATGAGCGCGGGCGGCAGGGCGTCGGGCCGCATGCTGAGGAGTTGGCCCGCTTTGATGAAGGCGGGGCCCAGCTCCTCGAGGGCGGAGCGGATGCGCTCGTAGGCGGGGAGGCGTTGCTTCGGACGCGGGATGAAGCGCTGCCAAAACCCGGCCGGAAGCTCGAGCTGGTCGAGCAGCTCGGTGAAGCCGCAGCGGGCGGCCACGGCGATGATCTCCTTCGCGCGGACGGCGTGGTTGACGAGGGTGAAGGGGATCACGGAAAAGCGGAGACCTGAAAACCTGAAACCTGAGACCTGAAGAAGGAGAACGGAGGTCGCCGGCGGGGTCAGGGCTCGCTGTTGCGGGTGGGGGCGGGCGGGGGCGTTTCGTGCGCGGCTTCGAGGGCGGCGACGCGCGCTTCCAGGGCGGCGAGGCGGGCGGCGACGGAGGGAGGCCTGCTGGCTGAGCTCCTCGAATTCGCGGCGGCCGCGCTCGGCGATCTTCTCGGCGATGATCTTGGCGTCGTCGGCCTTGATCTTGCCTTGGCGGACGTAGTCATCGAGCGCGTCCTGGACTTTTTCCTTGGTGATGACGGCGGCGCCGACACCGGCGAGCAGGGTTTTTTTAATGGTTTCGATCATGTGGAGAAGTTTATCCGCAAGCTGGCCGGCGGCAAATGGAAAGGCGCTCAGACGGGCGGCGCAGGCGCGGGATTGCGCGCGGCGTGAGGGGCGGCGGCGCGCAGGCGGTGGGCGAGCACGAGGGTGAGGCCGAACATGGCGAGGGCGAACCAGCCGACGACCGGGTAGCCGACGAGGTGGCCGGCGGCGTCACGCGTGATGAGCGCGCCGCCGACGATGTTGGCGAGGGCGACGGCGCCGGATTGGACTGCGGAATTCAGCGAGGTGAAGCCGCCGCGGTGGCGCGGGGCGACGGCGTTTAGCACGAGGGTGGAGGCGGGGCCGAAGCGGCCGGACATGCCGACGAAAAACAGCGCGGTGAGCGGCAGCACCATCCAAAGCGGGGCGGGGCCCTGGCGGGTGATGAGGTAGGCGGAAAACGCGGCCGGCACCGTGATGGCGGCGAGCACGTGCAGCTTGTCGTGGCGATCGGTCAGCCAGCCGATCAGCGGGGTGCTGGCGAAGGTGGCGAGACCGCCGAAAAAATAGACC
>JALOTV010000366.1 GCA_025457685.1 Opitutaceae bacterium | reverse complement strand
GCGAGGGAATAGACCGAATCGCCGGCGAGGTCGGCTCCGAGCACGGGCGCGCCGGCGGCGGCGAGGGCGGGGGCCAGCTCGGTGGTGATGGCGCGCACGCGGGCGAAGGAGCCCATGCTGGCGTTGATGACCTTTTGGGAAAAGAGGTCGGCGCAGTCGAGCGACAGGAGCACGCGGGCAAAACCGAACCAGTCGGCGAGGCGCAGGAGCGTGCCGACATTGCCCGGATCCTGGATGCCATCGAGGGCGAGGGTGAGGCCGCGCGCGAGTTCGCCCGGCGCGAGGGCGGGACGGGTTAACCGGCCGACCGCGAGCACGCAGGACGGGGTGGGGTAGTGGCTGAGGCGCGCCATCTCGGCCTCGGTGACGAGGCGCGGGCGGGGCGTGAGATCGCCGGAGGGCGGGGAGGGAGCCGTCCACTCGGCGGTGGCGTAAAGCTCGACGAAGGGGCAGGCGGCGGCGAGCAGTTCACCCACGACCTTGGGCCCCTCGACCACGAAGAGGCCGGCGGCCTCGCGGGCTTTTTTTTCGCGGAGATCGCGCAGGCGGGAGATGTCGGCCTTGGTGAGCGGCATGGGTGAAGCGAGCGAGTAAGCGTGGCGCGGCGGAGCTTGGCAATGCGGCGGCGCGGGTGCACGGTGCGGTTGATATGTCCACCCCACATAAGCCCCTGCGTTGGGGCATCCTCTCCACGGGCCGGATCGCCGGCGTGTTTGCCAAAGGGCTCGCCGAATCCAAGACTGGCAAACTCGTGGCGGTGGGCAGCCGCTCGGCGACGAGCGCGGCGCGCTTCGCCGGCGAGCATCACATCGACGCGGCGCATGCGCACGCGTGCTACGCGGCCCTGCTGGCCGATGCGGCGGTGGAGGCGGTGTATATCGCGACGCCGCACCCGGAACACGTGGAGTGGGCGGTGAAGGCGGCCGAGGCGGGCAAGCACGTGCTGTGCGAAAAGCCGGCCGGGCTGAACCACGCGGAGGCGATGGTGATGATCCAGGCGGCACGGCGCGCGGGCGTGGTGTTCATGGAGGCGTTTATGTATCGGTGTCATCCGCAGACCGCGAAGGTGGTCGAGTTGGTGCGCGGCGGCGCGATCGGGCGGGTGCGGCTGGTGCAGGCGGCCTTTGGTTTTCGCAGCGACTACAAGGCGGAGTCGCGCCTGTGGGCCAACGCGCTGGGCGGCGGCGGCATCCTCGACGTCGGTTGCTATGCGATGTCGTTCGCACGGCTGGTGGCGGGCGCGGCGGCCGGCGGAGCGGCGACCTTTGCCGATCCGGTCAGCGTGGTCGGCGCGGGGCAACTGCATCCCGAGTCGGGCGTGGATGCGCTGGCGGCGGCGACGCTGCGTTTCGCGGATGGGTTGGTCGCCCAAGTGACGACCAGCGTGGGCTGCTCGATCGACAACACCGCGCGCATCTTTGGCGACGACGGTTGGATTGAGATCCCGCATCCGTGGGTCATCACCAAGGGCGGCGGCGGGCAGGTCATCCGTCTGCATCGGCGCGGGGCGGCGCAGCCGGAGCTGTTCACCACCGAAGCGGGCAATCTCTACGCGCTGGAGGCGGATGCGTTTGCCTCTGCGTTGCGCGAGGGCCGACGCGACGTGCCGGCGATGTCGGCCGACGACACGCTGGGCAACCTCGCCGCGCTCGACGCGTGGCGTGCCGCCATAGGGCTGGAGTATGCGGCGGAAAAGCCCGAGGCGGCGGGCGCGCTCACCCATGCGCGACGACCGCTCGCGCGGCGGGCGGACGCGGCGATGCCGACCGGGCGCATCGCGGGTCTGGCCAAGCCGGTGTCGCGCCTCGTGCTCGGCTGCGACAATCAGCGCACCATGCCGCACGCGGCGGCGATGTTTGACGACTACTTCGAGCGCGGCGGCAACGCCTTCGACACCGCCTACATCTATGGCGGCGGGCGCATGGAGCGTCTGCTCGGCGCGTGGCTGCGCGCGCGCGGCGTGCGCGAGCAGGCGGTGGTGCTGGTGAAGGGCGGGCACACGCCTTTCTGCACGCCCGAGCATGTGGTGCGGCAGCTGCACGAATCGCTCGAGCGGCTGGGCACGGACCACTGCGACCTTTACTGCATGCACCGCGACAACCCGGCGGTTCCGGTCGGCGAGTTCGTCGAGGCGTTGGCGGGCGAGGCGCGGGCCGGGCGCATTCGCGGGAATTTTGGCGGATCCAACTGGTCGCTCGCGCGGCTGGCGGAAGCACGGGCCTACGCGAAGGCGAAGGGGCTGCCGGGCTTTGGCGTGTTGTCCAACCAGTTCTCGCTCGCGCGCATGGTGGAGGCGCCGTGGGGCGGCTGTATCAGCGCTTCGGATACGGAGACGCGGCGCTGGCTGGCGGAGCGCGCGGGCGGGCCAGACGAGGTGGCGCTGCTCGCGTGGTCGAGCCAAGCGCGGGGATTCTTCACGGATCGGGCGGGGCCGGAGCGACGCGATGACGCAGAGCTGGTGCGCTGCTGGTATGCGGACGACAACTGGGCGCGGCGCGCGCGGTTGGTCGAGCTGGCGAGGGAGAAGGGCGTGACGCCTCCGGCGCTGGCGGCGGCTTACGTGCTGGCCCAGCCCTTCCCGGCGTTTGCGCTCATCGGCCCGCGCACGCTGGCGGAGACGGATAGTTCGCTGGAGTGCCTGCGCGTGAAGCTCACGGCCGAGGAGCGGGCGTGGTTGAACCTGGAGCGCGAGACGCGCGGGTGAGGCGGGTGGCGCGGGGCGGCGCGGTGGTCAAAGCGCGTCGCCGAAGCGGACGGGGCGGGCGGGCAGGTAGAGCCATTTGCCCAGCACGGGGTGTGGCCTGAGGGCGGGAAAGTCGGCGATCAGGGATGGCTGGTGTTCGTGAAAGGTGCAGACCAGCACGCCCTGCCACGGCTCGCCCTGGGTGGTGAGAAAAAGCGTGTGCAGGCCGTGCAGCATGATCGTGCGGCCGCCGAACCAGGATTTGAGCACGAAGGTGGGCTCGTCGAGCAGCGGATCGGCGAGCCACTCGAAGGGGTGGGGCGGCTTGGTCGCGCGCGGGCGAAGCGAGGCGGCGCGGGACGGCTTCATGGCGGCCTGGATCAAGCGGCGGCGCGTTCCGATTCGGGTTCGTCGCCGGTGGTTGGGCGGGCGGAGACGGAGGGCGCGGCCGGGGTGGACTTGGCGGCGGAAGTGAGGGCGGACGGGGAGTGCATGAGGCCGAGCAGGCCGCGGCCGAGGCGGGGTTTGGCACCGGCGGCGGGGGCGGGGATGGCGTCGGTGTCCAGCGCGCGCGGCGGGGTGGTGGCGGCGATGGCGGCCTCTTGCTCGGCGCGACGGGCGGACTCGGCGGCGGCAAGGGTGGCGGAGACGGTGGCGGCTAGACGCGCCTCGAGGCGGGCGGCGAGTGCTTCGGCGTCTAGCGGGGATTTGTCACCAAGTTGGTGACAAAGCTCGCCGGGCGCTTGGGTGGAGGCGGGGGCGAGTTGGCAAAACCCGAGGGTGGCGAAGGCTCCGGCGGCGGCGGCGCAGGCGGCGATGCCGATAAGGTCGGCGGCACCGAGCGGGGCGACGGCGAGGCGGGCGATGAGCACGGCCAGCGCGACAAAGAAGGCGGCG
>JALOTV010000365.1 GCA_025457685.1 Opitutaceae bacterium | reverse complement strand
CGTCGGCTTCGCGCTCTCCGGCAAGATGGCCGCCGCCCGCTTCAACACCGAGACGCACCAGATCTTCGACAGCCACGTCATCGCCCTCGCCGGCGACGGCTGCATGCAGGAAGGCGTCGCCCTCGAGGCCGTCTCCTTCGCCGCCCACCAGAAGCTGGACAACCTCATCCTCATTTTTGACTCCAACGACGTCACCCTCGACGCGATGGCCAACAAGTCGCAGGACGACGACTTCGTGAAGCGTTTCAAGGCCCTCGGCTGGAACGTGCAGCTCGTGGACGGCCACGACATCGCCGCCGTCGCCAAGGCCGTCGCCAAGGCCAAGAAGTCCACCGGCGCGCCCAACCTGATCATCGCCAAGACCACCATCGCCAAGGGCATCCCCGAAGTCGCCGGCACCTCCAAGGGCCACGGCGAAGGCGGCGCCAAATTCATCGACGCCGCCCGCGCCGGCCTTGGTCTGCCCGCCGATCAGCACTTCTACGTCAGCCCCGAGGTCCGCGCCCACTTTGATGGTCTCAAGAAGAAGTCCGAGCGCACCTACAAGAAGTGGAAGAAGCTCTACAACGAGTGGGCCGCCGCCAACCCCGAGAAGGCCGCGCTGCTCGAGAGCCGCAACGCCACCGTCACCGCCGAGGAGCTCTCGGCCGTCATTCCGAACTTCGCCGCTGACGTGAAGCTCGCCTCCCGCGCCGCCGGTCAGCAGGTGCTCCAGCCCCTCGCCGCCAAGCTGCCCCTCCTCATCGGCGGTTCGGCCGACCTCTACGGCTCCACGCTCAACTACATCGCCTCCGACAAGGATTTCGAGCCCGCCAACCGCGCCGGCCGCAACATCCGCTTCGGCATCCGCGAGCACGCCATGGCCGCCATGGCCAACGGCATCGCCTACGACGGCATCTTCCATCCGTCCGTCGCCACCTTCCTGGTCTTCGCCGACTACTCGCGCCCGGCCATGCGCCTCGCCGCGCTGTGCAAGCTGCCCGTCGTCTATATCTACACCCACGACTCCGTTGGCGTGGGCGAGGACGGCCCGACCCACCAGCCGGTCGAGACCGTCTCCGGTCTGCGCGTCATCCCCGGCCTCGACGTCATCCGCCCCGGCGATCCCGAGGAGACGGCCGGCGCCTTCGCCGCCGCCTTCGCGCGCAAGGACGGCCCCACGCTCCTCGCGCTCTCGCGCCAGGCCATGCCCATCCTCAACGAGATCCCGGCCGAGGCCCGTCGCTCCGGCGCGCAATACGGCGGCTACGTCGCGGTGCGCGAGACCTCCGAGCTCACCCACATCCTCCTCGCCACCGGCACCGAACTGCACCTCGCGGTCAACGCCGCCAAGCAGCTCGGCTCCGGCGTGCGCGTCGTCTCCATGCCCTCCTTCGAGCGCTTCAAGCGCCAGAGCGCGGGCTATCGCGAGAGCGTGTTGCCGGCCTCCTGCCGCAAGCGCGTCGCCATCGAGGCGGGCGTGACCGGTCTCTGGTATCAGTTCGTCGGTCTCGACGGCAAGGTGGTCGGCATCGACCGCTTCGGCATCAGCGCCCCGGGCAACGTGGTGATGAAGGAGCTCGGCATCACCGCCGAGGCCGTCGTCGCCGCCGCGCAGAGCCTGTAAGGCTTTTCTTGATACACGGCCTGTCCTGGCCGTCGTCGCCGCCCGCCTACGCGGGCGGCTTTTTTGTGCCCTGATCGCGCACGAGGCGGACGATCACGCCACGAAAAAGCCCGCGAAGCGCGGGGCGCATTCGCGGGCTGGGATTTCCACCTGCCTCAGGCGGCGGGGGAATCCTGGAGTTGATCGACTGTTCAGGCGGCGGGCGTGTCGGAGGAGGCGGGCGCGGCGCCGTTCTGGGCCTCGAGCTCGGCCATGGCGGCCTTGCGGGAGAGGCGGACCTTGCCGGTGCGCTCGTCGATGCCGATGCACTTCACGGTGATGGAGTCGCCCATCTTCACGACGTCCTCGGTGCGGCGCACGCGGAAGTCGGCGAGTTCGGAGATGTGGCAGAGACCCTCCTTGCCGGGCAGGCACTCGACGAAGGCGCCGAAGTCCTTCACGCCGGTGACGCGGCCCTGGTAGATCTTGTTGATCTCGATCGGGGGACCGCCGGCGTTGCCGCCGCGACCACCGTCACGACCGCCACCGCCGCCGCAAACGGCGTCGATTTCCTGAATGGCGCGGGCCATGGCGGCGCCGTTGTTGGAGTAAACGAAGACCTTGCCGGAATCGTCGTCGGAAATGTCGATCTGCGCGCCGGTGGTCTCGACGATGCGGCGGATGTTTTTGCCGCCGGGGCCGATGAGGGCGCCGATCTTTTCGGGATCGATCTGGATGGTCTGGATGCGCGGGGCGAAGTTGCTGAGCTCCTTGCGGGGCGCGGGCAGGCTGCCGAGCATGACCTTGAGGATCTCGATGCGGGCCTCGCGGGCCTGGTGGATGGCGGCCTTGGCGATCTCGAAGGGGAGGCCCTTGATCTTGAGGTCGAGCTGGAAGCCGGTGATGCCCTTGGTGGTGCCGGCGAGCTTGAAGTCCATGTCGCCGAAGTGGTCTTCCTCGCCGAGGATGTCGGTGATGGTGGTCCACTGGGCGATGGAGCCGTCGGGGTTATTGCGGGTCATGAGACCGCAGGAGATGCCGGCCACGGGCGCGATGATGGGCACGCCGGCGTCCATGAGGGCGAGACAGCCGCCGCAGATCGAGGCCATCGAAGTCGAGCCGTTGGAGGCCATGATCTCGGAGACGACGCGGATGGAGTAGGGGAACACATCCTCGGGCGGGAGCACGGGGACGAGGGAGCGCTCGGCGAGCGCGCCGTGGCCGACCAGGATGAACGACTTGGAGGTCGCGCCGCCGGTGAGGCCGTCCATTTCCTGGGCTTCCTTGGTCGGCCCGAGGGTGGTGATGGCGATGTTCTGGGTGTCGCCGCGCTGGAACATGGCGGAGCCGTGCACGCGGGGAAGGACGCCCACGGCGGCCTGGAGGGGACGGAGGTCGGTCTTGCCGCGGCCGTCGGCGCGCACGCCCTTCTCGAGGACGGTGTTGCGGTAGGCGGTGTATTGCAGGTCCTCGAACACGACGTTCAGGTCCACGTCGGTGAACTTGTCCGCGCCGAGCTCGGCGACGAGGGCGGCCTTGGCCTCTTCCTTGAGCAGCTTCACGGCGGCGCCGCGGGCGGCCTTCTCCTTGCCGAAGATGGCGGCGGAGATGCGTTCGGCGGGGACGACGCGCTCGATGATGGCGCGGGCCTCGGGCGTGGCGCCGACGAGGTTGAAGACGGACTTCGGCTTACCGACGAGGGCGACGAGTTCCTTGATGGCGGCGATGATGGGCTGGATGGCTTGCTGACCGAAGGCGAGGGCCTCGATGAAGCGGTCCTCGGAGATCTGGTCGGCGGAGCCCTCGATCATGAGCATGTCCTTCTCGGTGCCCACGTAGATGAGGTCGAGGGTGCTGGCGGCCATCTGGTCGAGGTTGGGGTTGGCCACGAACTGGCCGTCGATCTCGGCGACGCGCACGCCGGCGATGGGGCCGGCCCAAGGGATGTCGGAGATGGCGAGGGCGGCGGACGCGCCGTTGATCATCGGGATGTCGGCGTCGTTGAGCTGGTCGGCGGAGAGGAGCTGGCCGATGATCTGGACCTCATTGAGGAAGCCCTCGGGGAAGAGCGGGCGGCAGGGGCGGTCGCAGAGGCGGGAGGTGAGGATCTCCTTCTCGGAAGGACGGCCTTCGCGCTTGAAGTAACCGCCGGGGAAGCGGCCGGCGGCGGCATACTTCTCGCGATAATCGACGGTGAGGGGGAAGAAGTCCTGGCCGGGCTTGACGGACTGGGAGACGCAGGCGGTGACGAAGAGGTTGGTCTCGCCGACGCAGACGTTGACCGCGCCGTTGGCGAGGGCGGCGTAGGTGCCGGTGGAGAAGGTGATCCCGAGGGAGGGGACGGTGACGCTGTGCTTTTGCTGCAGGGACATGACGGATGCTTTCTGTGTAGTTTTCTTACGGATACGGTTGCGCGCCGCGGATGGGATCGAACGGGCGGCGACGCGCGGCCGCCGGTTCGGGGTTTTATGGGCTTGGCGCGTCCGCGGCCACGGTGGGCTCGAGGTCATGCGCGCCAGGCGCAAAAGTGTGTTGGGAAATCAGGGTGAAACGAAGGAGCGGAGACTTGTTCCGCGCCACCCATGCGTCGGAGCGACGAGAGATTTCAATGGGGCGACCGAGGCGGAGTCTCGGGCGGCCGGTGGAAACATCCCGGAGCTGAACGTAGGGGAAGGGACGGCGATAAAGACGAGAGGCGACCCGGGAGCGGGTCGCCTCTGGGAGAGCGATTACTTGCGGAGACCGAGCTTGGCGAGGAGCTCGGCGTATTTGTTGACGTCGTGGCGCTTCACGTAGTCGAGAAGCTTGCGGCGGCGGCTGGCCATCTGGAGAAGGCCGCGGCGGCTGTGGAAATCCTTACGATGGGTGCGGAGGTGCTCGGTGAGGTGGTTGATGCGCGCGGTGAGGAGCGCGATCTGAACCTCGGAAGATCCGGTATCCTTATCGTGGTGTTTGAACTGGGCGATGTTATCAGAGCTAACGGCAGTGGACATGTTTTGTTGGTCTATAAGTGTGTTACATAACTGTAGGGCGCCTTCGCAGGCTCCGTGCCACCCGCTTCGGCCACGGTGTCAAACGTGGTCTCGGCCGGTGCCACCGTTCTAATCCCGCGGGATGCGAGACCAGTCATGGTGCGGCCCCTCAACCGTCGAGGCCTCACTAACGCAGAGGCAGACGTTCTGAATCGCCGGCGACTGGCGCAAGGATTTTTTCAGCGGCGCGCGATTTCTCGCAAGTGGGCGAGAATGGAGGGGATGGCCTCGACCATCTCGTCGCGGCAGGCCTCATACTCTTTGAGCGGGCCGCCGTAGGGATCGCCGATCTCGCGGGACGATCCGGCGGGCATGAATTCGCGCCAGAGAAAGACGTTTTTGGGGGCGGGATCGAGGGAGAGCTGCATGACGGCGCGGTGGCTCTCGGTCATGCAGAGGATAAGATCGGCCTTGGCGGCGAGTTCAGGGGTAAGCGGCTGGCTGCGGTGGTCGGAAGCGCGCAGGCCGACCTTGGCCAGGGCATCGACGGAGTTGGCGGAGATGCGTTCGCCTTTGCGGGCGGCGACGCCGGCCGACACGACCTTGTAGTCGCAGAGGGGGGCGGGCTCGGCCTTGAGGGCGTGGCGGAGCAGGGCCTCGGCCATCGGGCTGCGGCAGATGTTGGCGGTGCAAACGGTGACAATCAGCTTGGGCTCGGGCATCGGCGTGATAGGCGGAGCAAAGGCTACATGAGGGAAATGTCCACCGCGCGTTCGCCGCCAACAAAAAGCCCCGGCCCGCGCTAGGGCGCGAGACGGGGCGAGGCGGCGAAGCGAACGGCGAAGTGGCCGGACGCGCCTGGTTTTTATCAGAGACGGCCGGCGTAGATGGCGGTGGAGCCGAGCTCTTCCTCGATGCGGAGGAGCTGGTTGTATT
>JALOTV010000364.1 GCA_025457685.1 Opitutaceae bacterium | reverse complement strand
ATCGTCCGCTCATCGGAGCTTCCCACCCGCGCCTGAAACAACTTTCGTGGGTCGCCGCCCATGAAATTTCTGGTCACCAACGACGACAGTCTCGACTGCGTCTTTCTCCACGTCCTCGTCCGCGCACTCCACCAGGCTGGACACGAGCTCTACGTCGTCGCGCCGAAGACCGAACAAAGCTGGATCGGCGCCGCCAAATCCCGCCACCGGCGCGTACACTCGACCTCCACGGATCGCGGCTTCGGCTGCCCCACCTGGATGGTCGACGGCACACCGAGCGACTGTGTGAACATCGGCCTCGCGCACCTTCTTCCCGTGAAGCCCGACGCCGTCATCAGCGGCATCAACGTCGGCCTCAACGCCTCGCTCAGTTTCATTCCCGCCAGCGGCACCATCGCCGGCGCCTGGGAAGGCGTCGTTCATGGACTGCCGGCCATCGCCCTCTCGCAGCACCTCACCTTCGCTTCGTTCGACAAATTCAAACGCGACGGCAGCCGCCCCGACGACGCCGTCACCGCCACACTCGCCGCCACGGCCGCGCACGCCACGCGCCTCATCCCCGAGCTCGTCGCACAAACGCCGGCGCGCAGCTTCATCCTGCACAACCTCAATTTCCCCTTCCCCTGCACGACCGCCACCGAGGTCCGACGCACCGTGCCCGCGCAGGTGATCGTGCCCGGCCTCTTTAGCCCGCAGGCCGACGACGGCACCCATAATTTTGTTTTTGCGATGGGCGAAGACATCGACCCGCCCGCCGGCCCGCTCACCGACCGCGCCGCCCTCACCTCAGGTCACATCAGCCACAGCGTCCTCGACTACAAAAAACTCTGCACGCTCTGATTCTAATTCGCGTTCAAGATGAGCTTAATTCTGTGGCCCTTAGGTCCGGGGAGCGCACGCGGCCCGCGTGCTGATTCGGGCGGCCCGCCCGAATCTTCCGATCCGTGTTCGGCGAGCCGCCGAACACCACACGCGAGCCGCGTGTGCTCCACGGACCATTCTGATCACTTTGAAAGCGCATTGAAATGATGGCTTCCCCGTCTTCAAACGACCCCAAGCAGGGGGAACGCGAGTACTACGCGCGCATCGGCGCCGAGGGCATCGCCCACGCCATCGCCAAACCGTACAGCGACGACTCCTGTCCGCTGATGCTCGCCGACCTGACCGCGATCTTTCACCTGCTCGCGCGGCGCGGGTATGACGTCACTGGCGTCGACATCTCCCCGGAGGCGATCGCCCTCGCGCGCGAACAAAGCGTCCTGCAAAACATCACCCGCACGCACTTCGTCCTGGCAGACTACGAGGAATTCCGCGTGGAAAAACCGGTGGACTACGTGCTCTTCTACAGCGCGCTGCACCACGCCGAAGACGAACAGGCCGCGATGCGCTGCGCCTACGAATCACTCGCGGACGGCGGCCTGATGATCGCGTTCGAGCCGGGGCGCGGTCACGGCGCGACCGAGGACGCGCGACGCGCCGTGGAGCAGTTTGCCGTGCATGAGAAAGAGATGCCGCCGGAGTACATCGTTAAACTCGGCCGCTCGGCTGGATTTCGCCGGCATCTGATTCTCCCCAGTCCGCACGAGGCCATGCGCCGCCTCTATCGCACACGCTACGGTCAGGCCCGCAGCCAGTTTGATCTGCGGAGCCTGTTCTGGCTCAGCCGGCTCAAATTCCTGCGCACCTTGTTTCGCCCGCGTTCGACGCCCTTCGTGGTAATGTGGAAATAGCCGAGTCTGTCTGTGGCGTTCGGTTTTGCATCCCGCCGCATCCTCAATTCATTTCCGCGCTCCATGATCGAAGTCCGCAATCTCACCCGCATCTTCCGCACCTACAAAAAACAGCCCGGCTTCTGGGGCGGCGTGAAGGGCTTGTTCAAGCGCGAGTTCGAGGAAACCGCCGCGGCCAAAGACATCACGTTCGACATCGCCGAGGGCGAGTTCGTCGGCTTCCTCGGCCCCAACGGCGCGGGCAAAACCACCACGCTGAAAATGCTCGCCGGCCTGATCTACCCGACCAGCGGCACCGCCCGCGTCGCCGGCTTCGAACCCAAGAAACGCGAAAACGCCTACCGCCGCCTCTTCGCCCTCGTGCTCGGTCAGAAAAACCAGCTCTGGTGGGACCTGCCCGCGATCGAGTCGTTTCTCCTGCTGCGTCACATCTACGGCATCCCCGAGGCGCAGTATAAGGAGACGCTCGACGAACTCGTCTCTCTCCTCGGCGTGGAGGCCAAGCTCAACGTCATGGTCCGCGAGCTCTCCCTCGGCGAACGCATGAAGATGGAGCTCATCGCCGCTCTGCTCCACCGCCCGCGCGTGCTGTTTCTCGACGAGCCGACCATCGGCCTCGACGTCATCTCGCAAAAGGCCGTGCGCAATTTCCTCCGTGAGTACAACCGCAAGTACCGCGTCACGATCCTCCTCACCAGCCACTACATGGCCGACATCCAGGAGCTTTGCGAACGCGTCATCGTCATCAACAAGGGGAAAAAAATCTACGACGGCGCACTCGACCGGCTCGAAGCAGGCTCGGGCAGCCGGAAGAAAATCATCAAGTTCCTCCCGCAGGACCCGACGACATTTCCGCCCGCCTGGACTTCCCGGCAAGGTGTCGCGACGCGATCCGCAGAGGGCCAGTTTACCCTCAGTGTGCCCACCGATGCGGTCATCGCGGTTTCGCAGGAAATTCTCAGCACCGGGCCCGTAGCCGACATCACCATCGAGGACGTTCCACTCGAAGACGTCATCGCCGAACTTTTCGCCGCCGCCTGAGCCGGATGCCTGCCCGCGTCACTCGCGGGGCTTCAGCTTCGCCCGGCTCCCCCTTCACCGATGAGTCGCAAACGCGGGCCGCTTCCACAGGAAACGCCACGGCTTTGCCGCCCATTCCTCACCTGCATAAGCCACGCCGATGCGAGGCGTTGCTTGTATTTGTCTGGCGGGCACAGGCGACGTCCCCCGCTCGATCCACAGTCCGCT
>JALOTV010000363.1 GCA_025457685.1 Opitutaceae bacterium | reverse complement strand
CTGCCCGTGCTCGGGCTGGCGGAGCATCCCGATGGGCGGGCCTGGGCGCTGGCGCGTTTGCCGGCCCTGGGAGATGGCGCGGGGCAAAGCGGCAGAGTCCTCCACGGGCTGTGGAGGGTGGATACCGCGTCGGGGCGCATCGAGGGGCTAGCCCGCGCGCCGCTTGCGGTGGTGGATCGCACGGGGGTGCATGCGACGGATTTTTTCGAACCGGTCGGTCCCGCCGGCGAGGGCGCGATCTGGTGGCTGGGTGGTTCGCAGGGCGTGGCGCGCGTGGCGCTGGATCATCTGCCAGCCGAGGGACACGACGTGCCCGCGCCCTACCTGCTGGCGGCGCGCGATGCGAACGGGGAGAAATTGCCGCTGGACGGCGGCTGGCGCTTGGCGGGACTGCGCGGGCTGGAGCTGGATCTGAGCGTGGCCGAGGTCGCGCAGGCCATGCCCTTGGCCGTGCAGACGAGGTTGGTGGGCGAGGACGGCGCCGCCTCGGAGTGGAGTCCGCTTTCGCGCGAGCGGCTGCACCGTTGGGAGCGACTGGCGGGCGGGCGTTTCTTCATCGAGGCGCGCGCGGTCGGGGCGTCGGGTCTGGCGGGGCCCGCGTTGAGCTTGGGCTTCACGGTCGCGCCGCGATTTTTTGAGACGGTGTGGTTTTGGTCTGCGGTGACGGCGGCGCTGCTCTCGGTCGCAGGCATCTTGGCGTCATACTGGACGCGCCGGAGCCGGCGTCGGCAACTGGAGTTGGAGCGGGTGGTGGGCGAGCGCACCTCCTCGCTGCTCGCGACGAACGAGGAATTGACCCGCCAGAGCGCGAAGCGCACCGAGCTGGTGAGCGTGGTGAGCCACGAAATACGCTCGCCGCTGGTCGGGGCCGGCTTGCTGGCGGAGCGTATCGCAGCCCGCGCCGGCGAGGCCGGGCTGGCGGAGGAGGCGCGCCAGTTGAGCGAGCAGTTGCACGGGCTGCGCAAGGTGCTGGATGGCACGCTGGACCTGAGCCGCTTCGAGCTGGGCCTGGTGCCGGTGAGGTGGCGGCGCGAGCACGCGGAGCAATTTGTCCAGAGCACCCTGGCCGTGCACGAGGCGAGCGCGCGGAAAAAAGGGCTGGGGTGGCGGAAGGATTTTTCCGGGCTGGATCGGGCGCTGCTCATCGACTCGGTAAACCTCACCCGGGTGCTGCACAATCTCGTGGGCAACGCGGTCAAATACACCGACACGGGCGAGGTCGTGGTGACGGCGGCTTACGAGCGGCAAGCGCGGGCCCTGCGCTTCTCGGTGCGCGACACGGGGCCGGGCCTGCCGGACGAGGTCGCGTCCACCCTGCAGTCCACCCGCCTGCGCCGTCACGCCCTGGGCGAGCAGGACGCGCACCGTCCCTCCTCGGGGCTGGGGCTGGCGCTGGCGAGTCGCCTGATCGCGCTGGGCGGAGACAGCCTCGAATGCCGCGACGCGCGCCCCGGACTGGAGCTGCGCTTCGGCGTGCCCGCGCTTGAGGCGCCGACGACACGTTGCACCGACGGCGAGGAAGATTTCGCGCCTCCCTACGCGGGCTCCGTGCTCATCTTGGAAGACGAGCCCGCGCAACGCGACCACGCATGCGACGTGCTCGAGCCGCTCGGCCTGAGCGTCGATCTCGTGGCCACCTGCGCCGAGGCGGTGAAGCTGGCGCAGGCCAGGCGCTACGATCTGGCCCTGCTCGACTTTAACCTTCCCGACGGCACCGGGCTGGAGGTGTTGTTGCAACTGCGCGCCGGACGTTGCGCGCCGGAGGTGATCGCGTTGGTGACGGCGCACGAATCGGCTCCCATCGAGCAGGCGTGTCGCGAGGCCGGGGCGACGGAGTTTTTGGCCAAGCCGCTCACGCTGCGGGCCGCGATCCGTTTGCTGGACCGCACGGCGCGCAGGCGTCAGGCCGAGGGCGGTCAGCCGGTAGAGATGCCGAGCAAGGCCGTGAGGTAGGTCTGGGAGACTTGCTCAAGCTCGCCGGCGGAGTTGAGAGCGAGTTTGCGTTTAAGCGCGTCCTTGTGGCTCTCGACCGTTTTGACGCTCAGGCCGAGATCGGCGGCGATGCGGCGGTTGGGTTGGCCTAGCGCGGTGGCGTGGAGGACGTGTCGCTCGCGGTTGGTGAGCAGGGCGAAGCGGGGATCGGCCGCGAGGGTGGGGGACCGACTCGCGCCGCCCAGTTCGGCGAAGAGCGCCGGGCTGAGGTAAACTTTACCTGCCAAGACCGAGGCCAGGGCGAGGTGAAGATTTTCCATTGGTTCGCATTTCGCCACGTAGCCACGCGCGCCGGTGGCAAGCGCACGTCGGGCGATATCGGCATCCTCGACGGAAGAATAAACGAGCATCACGAGGCCTGGGTGACGCCGGGAAAAATCCTCCATCATGCTCAGGCCGTCGCCAAGCTTGCGCCGGCCCCCGAGAATCAAGTCCACGATGGCCAGCGTGGGGGCGAACTCCGCCAACGCCTCGCGCGCACTCGCATCGTTTTCCACCATGAGGATGGATTCTGGCGGCAAGGCGCCGGCGAGCTCCGCGAGCAGGCCGGCGCGCACGACCGCATGATCCTCGATCACAAGCACACGGTGGCCGCTGAGCAGATCTTTCAAGGTGGGCTGAGAACTCATGTCGCCCGGCGAACCTCTGGCGACCCGGCGTAGGCGCAAGCGCTTTGTGGTTTTTTGGGGCCCCTGGGCGAAGGGTGAGCGCGCCCCGCTTTTGCATGGCCAAGGCGCGCGGGGGCTCGCCACGCTGCGGCCTCTCCCATGCTTTTCCGCGGTCAACCTGGTTTTGAAGATCTGCTCGCCGGCGAACTCCGCGCCTGCGGCCTCGCCGGGCGGCGGCGCTGGCGGGCTTTGCCGACGCGCCCGATCTGTGTTTCGCCTACGCCACGCACCTCGCGCCGGTCGAGGTGGCGGGCGAGTCGGTCAACGCCCTCGCGGCCAAGCTGCTCGAGCACTTTCTCGCCAGCGCGAAGGACGAGCGTTTCGACGCGCCGTGGCCGTGCGTGTTCACCACCGCCGCCGGGCTCGATGGTCTGGGCCGGCGCGCGGACGCGGTGGCGGGGGCCTTTGGCGAGCTTTTGAAAAAACGCCTCGGCCGCGTGGCGCGCCTCGCGGTGGACGAGGTGCCGCGCGGACTGGGAACCTCGCGCGGGCTGTTCGTGCATTTCGTCGATTTCAAAAAAGCCCTCGTCTCGCGCACGCTGATCTCGGGCGGGCAGCGGCGCATGGCCGACGATCCGCTCGCGCCCTCGCGCAGCTACCTGAA
>JALOTV010000079.1 GCA_025457685.1 Opitutaceae bacterium | reverse complement strand
GGCGGGGCGGCCCCGGCGGTTTACAACGCGGCCAACGAGGTGGCGGTGGCGGCGTTCCTCGCCGGACGCCTGCCCTTTCTCGGCATCCCGCGCGTGACGGAGGCGACCCTGGCCGCTCTGGCCGGGGCGTCGGCGGATGGGCTGGAGGCGGTGCTGGCGGCGGATGCCGAGGCGCGGCTCGTGGCCGGCGAGCGGCTGGGCGGGTGATTGCGTAATTCGCGCGACGGGCGCGGCGGGGAGTTGTTTTTATGGGCGGAGCGGTTTGGCTGGCGCGCATATATGCAAGTCCACGCCCGCATCTCCAAGGAATGGCGCCGCCGCATGGTGTTCATGTTTCTCATGATCTTCGGCTCCGGCGTTTGGTTTCTCTCCGACGGCTATATCATGTGGCCGGCCGAGACGAAGCGCTACGAGGAGTTTGCCAAGATGGCGGACACGATGATCGAGGCCGGCGAGGCGCGCGAGCGCGACGACCCCACGGTGGTGCGCGCGTGGGAGCGGTTGGCCGAGCAAAAGGAGTGGCCGGTCAAGGTGCCCAAAGAGCGCACGCCGGGCGATCTGGCCGGGCAGCGCTGGACGGGCTGGATCATGTCCGCCGGGGCGATGATCTTCGCGGCCTGGGTGGCGTGGAACCACACCCGCAGCGTGCGCGCGGACGGCGACATCGTCACCGGCGCCTCGGGCGAGCAGGTGCACCTCGACTCGATCGTCGAGATGGACCGCCGCAAGTGGGCCAACAAAGGCATCGCCTACGCGATCTACGAGAAGGACGGCAAACGTCGCCGCCTTACCCTCGACGACCACAAGTTCCTCGGCTGCGAGGCCATCATCCTCGAGGCGGAGAAACGCATGGCCGCGCGCGCGGCGGCGGCGGCGGGCGCGCCCGAAGCGGCGAGCGACGCGACCGGGTCGGCGGCCGAGCCGGCCTGAGTGGCGTTAGCCCTGCGCGAGTCTGTCTTCCGACCATGGTTTCTTCCTGGCTGCTGGTGCAGATGGTGGTGACCGGGGCGCTGGCCGGGCTGTGCTGGACGGTGCAGCTGGCGGTGTATCCGCAGTTCGCGCGGCTGCTGCGTGCGGCGGGGGCGGAGGGATTTCGCGGCTACCACGCCGCCTACACGCGGGCGATGGGCTGGGTGGCGGGGCCCCTGATGCTGGCCGAGCTGGCGCTGGCGGCGGGCTGGGTCTGGAGCGCGGGCGGCGCGGCGGCGTGGGCCGGGCTGGGGCTTGTCGTGGTAATCTGGATACAGACCTTCGGCCAGCTGGTGCCGTGGCACGCGCGGCTGCAACGCGCGACGGAGGAGACGACGGCGCGGGCGCTGGCGCGGTGGAATCTGCTGCGCACCCTGCTGTGGACCCTGCGGGCGGCAGGCCTGGCCGTGGTCGCGACCGGGGCGGTCAGCGGGTAGGGGCGGCGGGCCGGCGGGGACGGCGTAGGGAGGCGAGGCCGGCGAGACCGCCGAGCAGGGCGAAGCCAAAGGCGGCCGGCTCGGGGATGGGCACGAGGGCGGTGACGGTGCCGTCGCTGTTCCAGGTGGCGCCGTCGAAGTCGGCGAAGATGATGCGGTCGAGGGCGGTGGAGCCGGGGTTCACATCGACGAGGAAGCTGTCCACCGCGCCGTTCCAGTTGAGGATGGTGAGGGTGGCCTCGCCGAGGAGGTTGAGGTTGGCGATGTCGAGCGAGGCGCCGCCGCCGCCGAAATCGAGGATGCTGTCGCCGGTGATGGTGAGGTTGGCGAAGCTCTGGGATGTGTCGCCGAGGAAGAGGGTGGCGCCGTCGCCGAGGGTGACGCTGTTGAAGGAGGCGATCTGGTTGTCGCCGGCGAAGACGATGTCGGCGTCGGAGATGTTGATCGCGCCGGAGACCTGGAAGGCGGAGCCGCCGGTCTGGTCGAGCACGACGGAGCCGCCAGTGATGGTGACGTTGGCGAAGAAGTTGGTGCCCGAGCCATCGAAGGTGGTGGTGCCGGAGCCGCTCTGGGTGAAGGAGCCGCCGCTGGCGTTGATCTGGCTGCCGAAGGAGGTGGCGCCGTCGCCGGAGACGGTGATGTTGCCCACGTTGATGGCGGGGCCGTCGAGGGCGACGGTGCCGGAGCCGGTGACGGAGAGGCCGCCGCCGCCGAGGTTGAGGGTGGAGGCGGAGGCGACGGAGGTGGAGCCGGCGATGACGACGTTGCCGGCGTTGATCTGGGCGCCGTTCAGGGTGACGGAGCCGCTGCCGCCCAGGGTGACGGTGCCGGAGCCGGCGTTGACGTTTTGGTTGATGACGACGTTGCCGGAGCCGGCGACCGTGAGCGCGGCGTTGATCTGGCCGTTGAAGGTGCGTGCGCCCGAGCCGGTGGTGGTGACGGAGCCGCCGCCGTTGATGGGCTGGGAGGTGACGATGGCGCCGGAGCCGGCGAGGGTGAGGGTGTGGCCGTTGAGCGCGACGGTGTTGGCCAGGGTGAGCGTGCCGGCGTCGGCGGCGACGGTGGAGGAGGCGGAGAGCTTGAGGTCGGCGGCGACGGTGTTGGCCCCGGCGAGGCTGCGGAGCGCGCCGCCGGAGGAGACGCCCGCGCCGGCCACGAGCAGGTCGCCTTCGGTGAGGGTGATGCCGCCGGTCAGCGCGAGGGTGGCGCCGGAGGAGACGGTGTTGTTGAACGTGGAGGAGCCGAGGGCGGTGGAGGAGGCGAGGGTGACGGTGCCGGCGCCGACGGCCAGCGGGCCCTGAAGGCCGGAGTTGTTGCCGGAGAGGGTGAGGTTGCCCGCGCCGCTTTTGGTGAGGGTGATGAATCCGCTGGAGGAGATGGGCCCGGAGACGCCGAGGTCGCCGCCGGAGAGATTCCAGGTCTGGCTGGCGGTGAGGGTCAGCGCGTGGGTGATGGACTGGGCGTTTGCGGAGGCCTGGATGAGCCCGCCGGAGCCGAGGCTGAGGGTGGAGCCGCTGGTGCTGCCGAGGGTGAAGCCGCCTGCGTCCGAGGCGAAGGTGAGGCTGGAGAGGGAGCGCGCGCTGTTGAGATTGGGCGTTAGGCGGGTGGAGCCGGCGAAGGTGACGTTGGCGCCAGCGGCGGGAGCGCCGCTCGGGGTCCAGTTGCCGCCGGTGCTCCAATTGTTGTTTCCGGAACCACCGCTCCAGGTCTGCGCATGCGCGCCCGCCCAGCCCAAGGTGGTGGCGAGGGCGAGAGCCTGAAAAAGGCGGAGAACTGGACGGTAAACGGACAAGGCGACGGATAGTAAATTGCGATAAACCGCAGGGACAACCTGCGAATAGGTATGTTCATGCCTATTTTTAGTTACGCAAATGCCGCAGGTCTCGGCGGACGCGGAGGTTATTGAATGCGGTGCAGAAGCCGCGGAGCCCATTCCCGGGCCCAGCGCAAGGCGCTTTCGTCACTGGTGGGGCCGGACGACACGAGAATGATCTGCGCGAGCGAGGCGCTACCCCGGCGAGCCTTTACGCCGGCGAGGCGGGTGGCGGCGGGGGAGGTGTCGCTGGGGTCGCGGCCGACGTTGCGGGCCTCGGCTTCATCCCAGCGGGCGAACCAGACGTGCTGGATGCGGCCGGTGGCGTCGGTGTAGCGCGTGCCGCTCAGTAGGAGCACGCGGCCGGCGGCGGACACCTGCACGCGCCCGATCTGGGCCTCGGGGTGCAGGCCTATGCCGGGCAGGCAGATTTCGGGGCCGTGGATAAACGCATTTTCGGCGGCGGCGATGTCGCCCTCCCAAGCGATGAGGTAGGCCAGGCCTCGCCAATCCGAACCCTCGCCGGCCAGTCCCTGCCAGCGGGTGGCGTGCAGGAGGGTTTTTATGCCGGACGGGGTGGGGGCCGGCCGCCAGGTTTCGTCCGGCGCCACCAGCGACCATGCCACCGGGCGGGCGGCTGAGTCGGCGGGGCGATACCAGAGGGCGTTTGCGGTCCAGCCCGCCGCGGCCAGCCCCAAGGCGGCGAGGGCAAACGCCGGCCCGGGACTCCGCGAGCTGGGGCGCGACGAGGCGCGCGCGGTTCCCGAGTGGCCGTGTTCCAGCCATTCGCCGGCGGCGAGCACGCCTACGAGGGTGAACACCAGCACGGCCCAGCCCAGCGGATCGTGCCAGGTGCGGGTGGCGGCGGGGCCGTCGCCGGCCGCGACCCAGACGAGGGTGCCGGCGCGGAAGAGGTTGCCCAGGATCGCCACGGCCAGGGCGATCGCGCCGAGGGCCAGCCGCGAGCGCCAGCCGAGGCGGCGTTGTTCGCCGATGAACCATGCCATCATCACGGCGGCGTCGAGCGAACGCAGGCCGGCGCACGCCTCGTCCACGCCGACCCAGCCGTCGGCCACCTCGATGACCGAACCTTGGGCGACGGCGAGGCGTCCGAGGAGGTTGACCAGTTCGGCGGCGAGGTGGGCGATGGCGGGCCCGAGGTGTTCGATGACGGGGACCTGCACCGCGGCGGGCCAGGCCGCCGCGCATAGCGGGAACAGGGCCGCGCCCGCGAAGTGCGCGGCCCAGCGCGTCCCGCCCGCGCCGGCGGCGGCGAACAACCAGCCGGCGGCGGCGCCCACTCCGGCGAGCCACTGGGCGGTCGGCCAAAAGGCATTCGGGGTCAACAAGACGAGTCCCGCCGTCCACGTGGCGAGCGCGCCCGCCAGCCCGGTCGAAACCAGGAGCATGCGCCAGGCGCCTCCGTTTCCCATGGCAGGCGCGGGGGCATCCCGCCAGCGGTCGCGGCCGAGCCAGAGGGCGAAGACGGGCACCAGCCAGCCGTGTGTTTGTTCCGGGCGGGAGGCCCACCACTCCGACCAGCCGAGCCACACGGGCAGCCAGAGGGCGAGGGCAAGGCAGGGCCAAAGCCAGCCGGACAAACGCAGGGGACGGGCGGGCGATGACATGCCGCGTCAGGAGCCGGTCTCGCCGGCGGGCGGGGCGGTGGCCGCGGCTTCGCGTTGCAACTTCTCCGCCTCGCGCCGCGCCTCGCGTATGCGCAGCCGGGTGGTCTCGCCGAGACGTATTTCCACGTCGAGCCAGCCACGGGTATCCACCTGGGCGAGCCAGGCCTCGGCGGTGTCGGGATCGCCGGTTTGCAGTGCGACCAAGGCCCGCCAAAACGCGACCTTGGGCTGCGTGTTCGCCTCGTCGCCGAGACGCGCGAGCCTGGAGGCGGCTTCGGCGGTGGCACCGCGTCGCCAGTCGGCCGCCACCACGGCGAGTTCTGCGCCGAGGCTGGTCTCGTCACGGAGCCGGTCCAGGGTTTCGACTTGGGAGGGTGTTGTCCGGTCCAGCAGGGCGCCCAGCATCACCCAGGTGGCGACGACCGGCACATCATCTGGCGAGCGCGCGGCCCAGAGCGAGTAGAGGCGCCAGAGGCCCTCGGTGTCGCGCCTGCCGGCCAGCAACACGCGCAACGCGTCCATGGCCCAGCGTTCGCGGGCCTGGTCCTCGGCGATGGGCCAGAGGGCCTGGATGCTCCAGCCCGACTCACCCCAGGAGCCGGCGAGGCGGGCGAGCACGCGCAGATCCGCCGGGGCGCGGGCGGCGGCCTGGACGGCATCCGACCAGCTGCCGTCGGCCCGGGCGCGGGCTCCGCTCTCGGCCTGGAGGCGCGCGGCCATGGCGAGGGTGAGCACCTCGCGGCGCACGGGGCCCCAGGCGCTGTCGAGCAGCATGGCGTCGAGACGCGCGAGCTCGCGGGTGCGCACGACGAGACCGGCGCGAACCGAGCGCACCGCCGGATCGGCGGCGACCTCGGCGGGCAGGTTGGCCAGCCAGGCCTCGGCGGCTTGGTGGGCGCCGAGGCCGGCCCACCAGACGGCGAAGGCGGCGGCGTCGTTGGCGCGCGGAGCGGCGATCGCGCGCAGGGTGGCGAGCAGGCTGGACCAGCCGGGCGGCTCGCCGGGCTCCATCCGGGCCAGGGCCTGCGCGGCGCCCTGAGGGTCCCAGGCGCGCAGCAGGTCCGCCACCACCCGGTCGGCCACGGCGGGGGATCCGCTGGCGCCGGCGTATTTGAGCAACTCGAGCCCGGCGCGCACCCGCCATTCCGGATCGTCGAGCAGGTCGAGCAGCGTGGCGCGCGCCCCGGCCACGCCCGCTTCGTCGAGGCCCCAGAGTCGGAGCGCGGCCAGGTGGTGCCGGGCGGCCGGATCCTCGGGCCGGGCGGCCAGCAAGGCCTCGAGGTGGCGCTCCAACTCCTCGGTGCGGCCGAGCATGAGGGCGAGAGCCGCCGCGAGGCGGTGGTATTCGGCGTCCTCGCTGGCGCGCCGCCCGAGGTTCTTCAACTGCTCGCGGGCCTCGCCGGTCGCGCCGTGGCGGAGCGATTCCGACACCAGGGCGATGCGCAGGGCGGTGTCTTCGGGGGCGAGTTGCACGAGGTTTTTGCGCGCGACCAGCACCTCGCCCGAGCCGATGTCGGATAAAAACGTCGCCACCTCGCGCCAGGTCTCGATGTCGCCGGGGCTCAGCTGGGTGGCGCGGCGAAAGGCCAGCAGCGCGCCGCGATGATCGCCGGCCTCCACCCGGGCGCGCGCCTCGGCGACGGCCCTCTCCTTTTGCCAGGCTCGAAACGGCGCCTTGCCGAAGCGCCAGGCGACGCCCGCCAGCACGGCCAGAATCAGCAGCGCGGACGCCACGGCGATGGCCTCGCGGGTAAACACGGACCTATCCAGCCACCATCCGTAAAAACCCGACCAGGCTCGCCGTAGTTTCTGCATATCGCACCTAGCCCATTCCCACCGTAGCACCCCCGCAACAGTCGAAATCCACCTGCGTTTATTTGCTAAGCACCTGCTGCTGGCCAATTCATCCACGGTTCGCATCCAATTCAGCCTGATGGCGATTTTCGCACGTGTTTTAAACTTAGCTTTGCTCGGACTAGTCCTCTGGGCCGGGCCTGTTTCGGCTCAGTTTTTGATCACCCAGCCGACATTTACCGTCACCGATGCGGCGGATTCGACGCATGAGGGCTACACGTTCCGCAATACGGCGACCTCGCTCGTGAATTTCCAGGCCGGGGGGACGCTCTATCGGGTGGGGGCGACCGCCGACCAGGCCTTCGTGCGGCGCAACTCGGTCAACGCGAACCGATCCTCGGTGTGGTATCGCGGCGAGACCGGCACGGGCGCCCCCTTCCTCGGCGCGCATGCCGGCGACTACGGCGCGCTTTTGCTGGGCAACAACATCAACCGCGGTTCGGACAACACCTTCGCGAACGGCACCAACACGCAGACCGGCAACATCGAGCGTCTCGACTTCGTGTGGTCGGGCGGCCGCCTGGTCGACCCCGGCTTCGCGGTCGCGGTTTTCGATCGCGGGGCGGCCGGCGCGCATGACGCGTTTCGCATCGCCCTGATCACCGGCTGGGATGCCGGCACCTCCCGGCCCACGGCCTACAGCAACATGATCGCGCAGGCCGGCAACTGGGGCGGCGCGAATTTCAACACCCCGGCGGTGCCGTCCGCCTTTGGCTACACGCTCTTCCGCTACACCAACGGCGACAACCTCGGCGCGAACGTGAGCAGCCATGAAAATGGCACCCAGGGCGTGGCCGGCATGCTGTTCAATCTTGCGTCCTTCGGCGTCGCGCCCGGCACCACCGTTTACGGGTATTCACTTTTTGGTTACGACGTGAATCCCTCCGCACCCGGTCTCGACCTGCTCGATTGGAACACCTACCCGACCAACACCTCCGACGCCACCGGGACCGGCGGCATCGACCTGCTGGCCATCAACGGCCTCGCCTTTTCGGCCGTGCCCGAGCCCGCCGCCTTCGGGCTGGCCGCGCTGGGGGCGCTCGCCGCCGCGTCCACCCTGCGCCGCCCCCGCCGCGCCGCCGCGCCCGCGCGGGGCTTCGCCGACCATGCGTGACCGCCTGAAAGGTCTGACGCTCGCGGCCCTCGCCGCCCTCGTCGCGCCCGCCGCCGCCCGCGCCCAGGTGATCATCACCGCCGGCACGACGGTCACCACCGACGCGCCCGACTCCACCCACGAAGGCAGTCTGCACCGCAACACCCGCGTGGCGCTCTCGACCTTCACCGCCGGCGGGGAAACTTACCGCGTGACGGGCATGGCGGACCGGGTCTTCGTCCGCCGCAACGCGGTCAGCGCCAACCAATCCCACGTCTGGTATGCCACCGAATCGAGCGGCGGCAATCGCATCGGCGCCTACGCCCCGACCTTCGGCGAGGCCCTCCTCGCCAATGATTTCACGCGCGGGGTGCAGAACCTGTTTGGCAACGGCGTGACCGCCGGCGCGGTCGGCAACGTGGAGCGGGTGGACCTGGTGGTGACGGCGGGCTTCGCCGCCTCCGCGAGCCTCGCCATCCCGGTCTTCGACTTCGGCGCTCCGACCAGCCACGAATCGTTCAAGATCGCGCTCATCACCGGCATCGACGGCGCGGGCAATCCCACCGCCTACAGCTCGCTGACCGGCACGCCCGCCGGCTGGGGGCAGACCAATCTCTACACCCACTCGACCTTCGCCATCCAGCGCTACAACGCCGGCGACACCACGACCTCGCGCTACACCGTGTTCACCGGCGCGAGCCAGGGGCCGGGCGGCATCGCCTTCCGCCTCTCCGATTTCAACGTGGCGGCCGGGACGACGGTCTATGGGTATTCGCTTTTCGGATACGACGTGACCGACGGCGGCAATCCCGCCAATCTGGTGAACTGGACCGACGCCGCCCGCTTCCCCACCAACACCCCGGACGGCGAGGGGCAGGCGGGGGGCTTTGACTTCGCCTCGGTGAACGGGGTGTTTTTCTCGGCCGTGCCCGAGCCCGCGTCCTTCGGTCTCGCGGCCCTGCTGGCCCTCGCGGCCTCGACCGCGCTGCGTCGCCGGGCCCGCGTCTGAGCCTGGGCCAAAGGCCGGGCGCGCCGCGCCGTCAGAGACGGCGGGCGGCGGTCAGCTCGTCGGCCAGCGGGAAGAGTTCGCCGTCGGGCTCGCCCTCCTCGAGCACGAGATCGGGGATGCGCTGGAAGGCGATGCGGATGGGCGCGTAGGCGAGGGCGCCGAGCGCGCCGCCGTAGACCACGGAGTGTTTGCCCAGCTTCTTGTTGATGTGGTCGAGGGTGGCGTTGAGCGCGGCGCGGCGCGCGGCGTCGCCCGGGCTGGCCTCGAGCAGGCCGGGCAGCGTGTCGGTGTGCGAGGCGGCGGGCACGAGGGCGAAGAGCGTGACGCCGACCGAAAAGTGGTCCGCGCGCCGCGCCGGGCGGCGATCCCAGAGCAGGTTGAGCACGCGGATGAGTTCGAGCGTGTCCTGGGTGTCGGTGAAGGTGACGGCGTCGCTCCAGCGCGTCGGGGCGGCGCGTCCGCCGCCGGCCCGGGCGGGCCGGTATTTGAGCGCCACGTGCATGCCCCCGGCGAAGAGGCCGGCGTGGCGCAGGCGGAGGGCGGCCTTTTGCAGCAGGCGGTGCAGGGTGGCGCGGGCGCCCTCGGGCTGGCGCAGATCGGGGGAGAGGATCTGGGCGTGGCCGATGGACGAGGTGTGCCGGGGCGGGAGCGGCACCTCCTCGCCGCGCAGCCGCCGCCACATGCGCTCGCCCTCGATGCCGCCCCAGACGCGGCGCAGCTCGCGCACGTCGGCGGCGCAGAGCTGGGCGACGGTGAGGATGCCGGCGTCGCGCAGCCGGCGCTCCATGTTTTCCCCCACGCCGGGCAGGTCGCGCAGGGCGAGATCGTGGAGGCGGTGGGGGAGATCGTGCTGCTCGATGACGACGAGGCCGTCGGGCTTTTCCAGGTCGGAGGCGATCTTGGCCAGCCAGGCGTTGGGCGCGAGGCCGATGGAGCAGGTGAGGCATTCGCCGGCCATGCGGGCGATGGCGAGCTTGAGCTTGCGGGCGAGGGCGACGGCGGTATCGGGAGTTTGGATACCGACGGGCAGGCGGCACCAGACCTCGTCGATGGACCAGACCTCGGCGACGGGCAGGCAGGTCTCGACGGCGGCGAGCAGGTTCTGGTGATGGCGGAGATAGACCTCGGGGCGGGATTCGACGAGGGCGATGCCCGGGCACAGGCGACGGGCCTCGGCGACGGGCGTGCCGACCTTCACGCCGGCGCGCTTGGCGTCGTAGGAGGCGGCGATGCAGGAGGTGTGCTCGGAGGCGACGGGGACGACCGCCACGGGCCGGCCGCGCAGCTCGGGGCGCTCCTGTTGTTCGCAGGAGGCGAAGAAGCCGTTGTAGTCGATGAGAAGGGCTTGGAGCACGCGAGGGGCGGAGGCGGAGAAAAACTGAAAGCGGAAACCTGAAACCGGAAACCTGAAACCCGAGATTGAAGAGCGGGGACACCCGTGAGTCGGGAAGTCGCAAGGGGGATGCATCTTGCGTGTGTTTTGTGGCTGGCGGGCGGGGGGCTTGCAGGCGCAGTCTGGTAGGCATGAGCACAGTCCATCCCTCCAACGTTTGTCTGCTGGTGGTGGACGTGCAGAAGCAGTTTGTCATCCCGGCCACGGTGGGGCTGCTCGTGCCGTTGCACGTCGCGTTGGATGAGTATTCGCGGAGCGTGTTCAGCCGGCTGGTCCCTGCCGAGAACAGTCCGGTGGTGCGGTGGAAGGGATTTCGCGCCATGCCGGCGGCCGCGCCGGGATCTGGGCTGGCGGTGGAGCCGCCGGCGGTCGCGGAGACCTTGGTAACCTTGAAGACGGGCTTCAGCGCGCTGACCGCCGAGGCGGCGGCTTGGATGAGGGACCGCGGGGTGCGCGCGGTGCACGTGTGCGGGATGGACACGGATCTGTGCGTGACGCGCACGCTCTACGACGTGATGGAGGCGGGTTTCGAGCCGGGCTTGCGCGCGGACCTCTGCGCGAGTTCGGCGGGCGAGGCGATGCATGCGCACGGCCTCGCGGTGGCGCGACGGATGATAGGCCGCTCGCGCGTGCTTGGCGGCGCGGTGAGCGTGCACGTGTGAATCGGGCGGACGCGGGCGAGTGTTTCGACTGGGCCGATGCGACGCCCAAAGTGAGAACCCCAGGCATAAAGTGTTTACCGCCGGGGCGGATGACGGCTTGATGCGGGCATGACCAAGCCAATCTGGGGCGCGCTGGTGTTCGCGGCGGCAGGGGTGTGGGGCGCGGAGGCGCAGCAGACCACCTTCACGGTGACGGCCACGGCGGGTTTCACGCAGTCGGATTATGTATCCGGAACGGACTACACGTTCATTTTCGAGGTCGGCGGATTCGGCGCGCAGTCGGCGTCCTCGACCGGGTTTGCCGGCGG
>JALOTV010000078.1 GCA_025457685.1 Opitutaceae bacterium | reverse complement strand
GGCATGAGCACGGGGCCCTCGGGGCGGAGGTGGGCGAGGCCGATGCGGTCGCGGTTGACGGAGGCGAGCAGGAGGAGAAAGCCGGCGAGTTCGAAGAGGGCTTCGCGACGGGTGACGGCGCCGGAGCCGAACTGGAGGGACGGGCTGTCCTCGACCACGAGCAGCACGGTGACCTCGCGCTCCTCGATGAACTTTTTCCGGTAGGGTTCGCCGAGTCGGGCGGTGACGTTCCAGTCGATGTCGCGGACATCGTCGCCGTAGGCGTATTTGACCACCTGATCGAACTCCATGCCGCGCCCGCGAAAGGCGGAGCGGTAGCCGCCGCCGAGCGAAGTCTCGACCGCGTGGCGGACGCGCCATTCGAGGCGACGCAGCGCCGCGAGCGGCGCGGACGGGGCGGGGACCGGAGCGGGCGACATCGGGCGGGCGTCTGGCCGGGTTTTAGTTCGCGCCGGTGGGCATGGGCGTCTGGGCCACGACCTGGGCGACGATGGTGTCGGGCGTGAGGTTGTCGGCCTCGGCCTCGTAGGTGAGGCCGATGCGGTGGCGGAGCACGTCGGGGGCGAGTTCCTGGACGAGGGACGGGGCGACAAAATCCTGGCCGCGCAGCCAGGCGAGGGCCTTGGCGGCCTGATAGAGGGCGAGGGAGGCGCGCGGCGATGCGCCATAGGAGACGTGGCGGGCGCGGCCGGCGACTGGGCGGGCGAGATCGCGCGTGGCGCGGACGAGGGCGAGGATGTAGGCTTGGACGGCGGGGGCGACGTGCACGGCGTCCACCTCGGCGCGGAGGGCGAGAAGCTCCTCGCCACTGGAGACGGGCTGGAGCGCGGGGGCTTTGGTGACCTGGCCCCAGCGCGTCATCATGGCGGTCTCCTCCTCGAGGCTGGGGTAGTCGACGAGCAGCTTGAAAAGGAAGCGGTCGGTCTGGGCCTCGGGGAGTGGGTAGGTGCCCTCCTGCTCGACGGGGTTCTGGGTGGCCATGACGAAGAACGGCTTGGGCAGCGGGTGGGTCTGGCCGCCGAGCGTGACCTGGCGTTCCTGCATGGCCTCGAGCAAGGCGGACTGGACCTTGGCGGGTGCGCGGTTGATTTCGTCGGCAAGGACGAGGTTGGCGAAGATGGGGCCCAGATGCGGGGCGAAGGCGGCCTCGTTGGGCGAGTAGATCATGGTGCCGACGACATCGCTGGGTAGGAGGTCGGGGGTGAACTGGACGCGCTCGCACTGGACGCCGAGGGCGGTGCCGAGGGAGCGGACGAGGAGGGTTTTGGCGAGGCCGGGCATGCCCTCGAGCAGGACGTGGCCGTTGGCGAGGAGGGCGATGAGCAGGCGTTCGATGACCTCATCCTGGCCGATGACGGCGCGGGCGACTTCGGCACGGATCTTCTGGGACCAAGCGGGACCGGTGGACATGGGTGTTTTTTGAGAGGGGATTTGGGACTCGCGAGGGCGGGCAAGGTTGCGTTGGGTGACGAAAATTGGCGCACCATGGATTTACCACCTCAAATCCGCGAGCGGTTGGATGCGTTGGGCGTGTTGCCCGGCGACGTGTCGGAGAGCTTCGTGCGCGGCTCGGGGGCGGGCGGCCAGAAAATCAACAAAACCTCGTCCACGGTGGTGCTGCGTCACGGGCCGAGCGGGCTGGAGGTGCGTTGCCAGGAGGAGCGCAGCCAGGCGGTGAACCGGGAGCGGGCTTGGGCGCGGTTCTGCGAAAAGCTGGAGGAGAGCCTGCGGGCGGCCGAGGCGGCGAGGCGGGCGGCGATGGCAAAAAAGCGGCGTTCGACGCGCCCGAGAAGCGCGCGGCAAAAGGCCAAGCTGGTCGCGGCCAAGCGCCTGCGGGCCGGGATCAAGGCCGGGCGTCGCGCGCCCGGCCCCGGTGAGTAGCGTGCGACGCTAGCGCCGCGCGGGCCGACACAGGCCTCGCGCGGGCGGGGGAGGCGGAGGGCGTTTTCGCCTCCGGCCGGTGCGTCACGAGGCGAGCTCGCGTTGCGCGGTGAACACGTCGCGCAGGGCGAGGCTGAGCTGGTCCTGCACGTCCTGGAGGCGGCGGTAGCGGGCGTGGGCTTTTTTGTCGGGCTTGCAGCGGGTCTTTTCGTCCACGGCGACGACATCGCGGGTGAAGTCGGTGAGGCGGGCTTTTTTGCCCTCGCGCAGGGCGACGCACCACGCGGCTTGGAGGGCGCCGCCGAGCGCCGCGCCCTCGTCCTCCTTCATGGCGACGACGGGCACGCCGAAGATGTCGGCCATGAGCTGGCGCCACACGGGCGACTTGGCGCCGCCGCCGGTGACGCGGATCTCCTTGGCCTTTACCCCGAGGACCGCGAGCCGGCGCAGGCCGTAGTTCATGCCCATGGTGACTCCCTCCATGGCGGCGCGGGCGAGGTGGGCGGAGTTAAAGGTCTTGCCGTTCAGGCCGAGCACGACGCCGGAGCCGGCGGGGACGTTGGGCGTGCGTTCGCCCGCGAGGTAGGGCAGCATGATCAAGCCGTCGCTGCCGGCGGGCACGGAGGCCACGGCGGCGGCGAGTTGCTCGTGATTTTGGCCGAAGAGGGCGCGGACCTGCTCGGTCACGGTGGTGACGTTCATGGTGCAGAGCAGGGGTAACCAGCCGCCGGTGGAGGAGCAGAAGGCGGCGATCTCGCCGGCCGGATCGACCACGGGGGACTCGGCGTGGGCGTAGATCGTGCCGCTGGTGCCGAAGCTCGCGCTGATCACGCCCGGGGTGACGTTGCCCGTGCCGATCGCGCCCATCATGTTGTCGCCGCCGCCGGCCGAGACGACCACGCCCTCGGGCAGGCCGAGACGGGCGGCCAGCTCGGGCCGCACCACGCCGGGGGATTCGTGGGATTCGGAGAGGGCGGGCAACCACTCCGCCAGGCGCGGATCAATGGCGTCGATCACGGCCTTAGACCACTTGCGTTTGCGCACGTCCATGAGGGCTGTGCCCGACGCGTCGCCGTATTCCATGAAATAACGGCCGGTGAGGTGGAAATTCAGATAGTCGTGCGGGAGCAACACGTGCCGAAGGCGGCGGTAGTGGGCGGGTTCGTGGCGTTTCAGCCAGAGGATTTTCGGCGCGGTGAAACCGGGCAGGATGAGGCTGCCGGTGTGGCGCAGGGCCGCCTTGTCGCCGCCGAGTTTTTTGGTGATGAGCGCGCACTCGGCGATGGTCGAGGTGTCGCACCAGAGCTTGGCGGGACGGATGACCGCGCCGTCTTTGTCCAGGGGCACGAAACCGTGTTGCTGGCCGGAGACGCCCAGGCCGCGAATCTCGGCGGCGCGGGCGGGGCCGATTTTTTTCACGACCTCGGAGATGGTGTGCTCGAGCGCCTGCACCCACTCGGCGGGGTGCTGCTCCATGTGGCCGGCGGGCAGGCCGGCGATGAGAGAGTGGGGGGCGCGCGCCTCGGCGATCACCTGCCGGAGCGCGAGGTCGAGGACGACCGCCTTGGTGGATTGGGTGCCGGAGTCGATGCCGATGAAGAGAGCCATGGGTGTGCGGGTGGGTTTTGTTGCACGGAAATAATAAGTTAATTTTCATAGCAGCGAGCAGATTTTAAGCGGGAATATAGTTAAATAATTGCACACATAGCCGGTCGCGGGCCTTGCGCATCGCGGGTGAGGTCTGAATCCTCCGCGCAGATGAACGAACTCTCCCTTCTGCTCACGCATCCCGGTGGCGCCCACAAAGACGATTTCCTCGCCTGCTGCGTCGTCCTGGCCCACGCGGCGGTGCCGATCGAGCGTCGCGATCCCACCGAGGCCGATCTGGCCGATCCGAGCGTGTGCGTGATCGACATCGGCCACCTGCATGAGCCCGAGCGGAACAACTTCGACCATCACCAACTGCCCTCCGACCACGTGCCGACCTGCGCGCTCTCGCTGGTGTTGCAGCACCTTGGGCTTTACGAAGATGCCCGCGAATTTTGCGAGTGGCTGGAGACGGCGGAGTGGTTCGATTGTCGTGGTCCGGTGGATACATCCCGCTGGCTGGGGCTGGATCGCGGGCTGCTGTCGAAGCTCAACTCGCCCATCGATCTGACCCTGTTGCGACGTTTCGCGGGCAGCACGCGGCTGGAGCCGGGGCAGCCGGTGTGGGAGGTCATGCGCATGATCGGCGAGGACTTGGTCGGCCACGTCGTCTCCTCGCGCAACAAGCTGGAGCAACTGCGTCGTCACGCGCTGCGCTGGGAGCTGGAGATCGCCGGGGCGCCGGCGGTGGTGGTTTTCCTGCCCCGCACTGACACGCTGGCCGACGATGTCGCCACCAGCCTCGACCGCTACATCGAGCGTCAGCCCTGGGCGCATCAAGTCGTGGGGTCGATCTACCCGGACCGGCGTTCGCGCGGCTACGGGCTGGGGCGGTTTCGCGACAATCCGCGGCTCGATTTTACGCGGATCGCGGCCGAGCCCGACGTGCACTTCGCCCACGCGCGGGGCTTTGTGGCCAAGACCTCCGCGCAGGAGATACCCCGGCTGCGCGAGCTCGTGCTGGCCGCCGGCGTGAGCCTCTGAGCCGCAAGTCCGCCCGCCGCCGCCCGCCTCCTGTTTCGCGCCATGGCCCGTGTGACGTGTTATCGTTGTTTTTGGCCCGAGCCGCTGTGCTGGTGCGGCTCGATCACGCCGATGCCGACGCGCACGCGCTTCGTATTTTTGATGCACCCGAAGGAGTTTAAGCGGGAGAAGGCGGGCACCGGGCGGCTCACGCATCTCTGCCTGCCCGAGAGCGAGATCCACATGGGCACTGACTTTGACCAACACGCGCCCGTGCAGGCCATCTTGCGCGATCCCGCCCTCTATCCCGTCCTGCTCTATCCGGGGGGCGGCGCGCTGAATCTTTCCCACGGCGAGCTGTCGCCCGACGCGCTGGGCGGGCGTCGGTTGGTGGTCATCCTTTTGGACGCGACATGGGCGTGCGCGCGCAAAATGTTGCGGCTCTCGCCGAGTTTGCAGGCCCTGCCGCGGATCATGTTCACCCCGACCGCGCCGAGCCGCTTCGTGATCAAACAGCAGCCTCAGGCGGGCTGCCTGAGCACGCTGGAGGCGACGCACGAGACGCTGTTGGCCTTGGAGCGCTCCGGGCTCGATCGCTATGGTGCGCCGGACCAGCTGCTCGGGCTGTTTGCCCGCATGCAACAATACCAGATCGACTGCGCGATGGATCCGGGGCGCGGCGGCTACCGGCGCAAGCCTTACAGCGATCCGGGCGAACGCGTCACGGCACGGCGACGCGGCTACCTGGGCGAGGCCGCGACCGGTGGGGCGCGGGCGTCCTGACCGGCCCGCCGGCGCACGAAACCCGCCCTGCGCTTGGCATCCGCCAAATTCCGCGCAGCCGACGCGCGCGGGCTGCGTTAGTCTGCGGGGATTCGTATCCAAAATGGCCTTACCTCTCATCATCCAAGGCGGCATGGGCGTCGCCGTTTCCGGCTGGCGTCTCGCCCGCACTGTTTCCTCCGCCGGCCAGCTGGGCGTCGTCTCCGGAACGCTGTTGCCCGTGGTGCTCGCCCGCCGTCTGCAACTTGGCGACCTCGACGGCGACCTGCGGCGGGCGTTTGACGCGTTTCCCGACCGGGGCGTGGTGGACCGTGTGCTGGCGCGCTATCTAGTGCCCGGCGGCAAGGACCCCAAGTCGCCCTTCGCACCGGTGCCCATGCCCTCGGCCGCGCCCTCGCGCCTGTGGCTGGAACTGGCGGTGCTGGCCAACTTCGCCGAGGTGTGGCTCGCCAAGTCCGGGCATGAGGGCCGGGTGGGGGTGAACCTGCTCGAAAAAATCCAGGTTGCCACGCTCGCCTCCGTGTATGGCGCCATGCTTGCGGGCGTGGATGTGGTGCTGATGGGGGCCGGGATACCGCGCGCCATTCCCGGGGTGCTGGACAAATTCGCGGCCGGCGAGGCGGCCGAAATCGCGCTCGACGTGCACGGACCGGCGGCCGACGGCGCGGAGCCGGTGCGGCTGCGTTTCGATCCCGCCGACTTTTTCGGCGGAGTCGCGCCCGCGCTGCGGCGTCCGCTTTTTTTGGCCATCGTAGGTTCCGCCGCGCTGGCCACCACGCTGGCACGCAAATCCACCGGACGAGTGGATGGCTTCGTGGTGGAGAGCGCGGCCGCCGGCGGGCACAACGCGCCCCCTCGCGGCGGCGGCGCGCCGGGTCCCGACGGACAGCCGGTGTATGGACCTCGCGACGAGCCCGAGCTGGAAAAATTTCGCGCGCTCGGGCTGCCCTTTTGGCTGGCGGGCGAACGCGCCTCGCCGGAGCGCCTCGCCGAGGCCCGCGCGCTGGGCGCGGCCGGGGTGCAGATCGGCACGGCCTTCGCGTTTTGCGCGGAGTCGGGCCTGGCCGAGACGCACAAGCGCCACGCGTGCGAAGCGAGCCGTGAGGGCACCACGCGGTTGTTCACCGACCCGCTCGCCTCGCCCACGGGCTTTCCCTTCAAAACCCTAGATTTGCCGGGCGTGCTGTCGCGTCTGGGTAACACCTCGCGTCCGCCGCGGCGCTGCGACATCGGTTATCTACGCCAGCCGTTTCGCCGGCCTAACGGTGAGCTGGGCTACCGTTGCCCGGCCGAGCCGGCGGAGGATTTCGCGGGCAAGGGCGGCGACACCCAAGACTGCGAGGGACGGATGTGCCTGTGCAACGGCTTGCTGGCGGCGGTGGGTCTGGGGCAGGTCAGCCGCGCGGACGTGAGCCGCGACACGCCGCAGGTCGAGCCGGCCATCATCACGGCCGGCGCAGAGGCGGCGGGCATCGCGCGCTTCCTGCGCGCGGGGGAGGAGAGTTATTCCGCCCGGGCGGTGCTTGATCACGTGCTCGGGGCGGGCGCGAACGTCTGATAAAACACGCACATTTTGCCAAAAAACGCCGCGTCGCCAAAATCCGCGTCGGCTACACTGCGGGGAATGATCGCCGATACCCCCGACTCTGTCGCCACCCCCCTCGCGTTGGATTTCGACCTGCTGCGCAAATACGATCGCCCCGGTCCGCGCTACACGTCCTACCCCACCGCGCCGAAATTCACCGAGACCGCCGACCAGGCCGCGCTGCTCGATGCCGTCGCGCGCGAGAACCTCGATCCGGAGCGTCCGCTCTCGCTGTATTTTCACCTGCCCTTCTGCGAGAGCCGCTGCTGGTTCTGCGGCTGCACCACGGTGATCACCCGCCGCCATGATGTGGCGGGCGACTACCTCGACCATCTCGAGCGCGAGCTCGATTTGATGCAGCCCTGGCTCAACTCCGCCCGCCGCGTCACCCAGCTGCACTTCGGTGGCGGCAGCCCCACCTTCCTAGCCCCCGCGGAGATCCGCCGTCTGGGCGAGATGATCCACGCGCGGCACCAGTTCACGCCCGACGCCGAGATCAGCGTGGAGATTGATCCGCGTCGTCTCACGCCCGCGCAGGCGCAGGCCTACCACGATCTCGGTTGCCGACGGGCCTCGCTGGGCGTGCAGGATACCGACCCGCGGGTTCAGGTTGCCATTCATCGGGTGCAGCCGCTGGCTCAGACCCGCGAGGCGGTGCGCGTGTTGCGCGACACCGGCTACACTTCGCTCGGCATCGATCTGATCTACGGCCTGCCCTACCAGACGGAGGCCTCTTTCGCCCGCACCATCGACGAGGTGCTCTCGCTGCGCCCCGACCGGCTGTCGGTTTTTAGCTACGCCCATGTGCCCTGGATCAAGCCCGCGCAGAAGATCCTCGAGCGTGATCAGGCGCTTCCCTCGCCCGAGCTGAAATTGCGCTTGTTCGAACTCGCGCTGCGCCGGCTCACCGCCGCCGGCTTGGTGCACATCGGCATGGATCACTTCGCCCGGCCCGAGGATGAGTTGGCGGCCGCCGCGCGCACCGATCACCTGCACCGTAATTTCCAAGGCTACAGCACGCGCGCCGGTGCTTCGTTGCACGCCTTCGGCATGTCCGCGATTTCCCAGACCGAGCACACCTACCACCAGAACACGCGCGATCTCGCCGCCTACCGCGAGGCGGTGTCGGCCGGGCGCCTGCCTATCGAGCGCGGCCTCGTGCTGACCGACGAGGACCGTCGTCGCCGCACGATCATCATGCGCGTGATGTGCGATCGGCGGGTTGATTTTGCCGACCTCTCCGCCCGCATCGGCACGGATTTCGAGACCGCCTACGCGCCCGAACTGGCGTCGTTGGACGATCTCGCCGCCGACGGTCTGCTGCGTCGCGTGCCCGGTGCGCTCGAGATCACCCCGGCCGGCGCGGTGCTGCGCCGCATCATCGCGATGCGCTTCGATCCCTCGCTCGCGGCGGACGAGACCCGTTACTCGCGCACGATATGAGCGCGGCGGGCGACAGCGGCCTGCGCCGGCCCTTTCACGTCATGGCCAAGCCGATGGGGGCGCGGTGCAATCTCGGCTGCCGCTACTGTTACTACCTCGAAAAGGAGCGCGCCTTCTATCCCGCCGCGCGGGTGCCGCGCATGGACGACCGCACGCTCGAAGGCTTCATTCGCGCCTACATCGACGCCCAACCGGCGGAGGGCGACATCACCTTCGCGTGGCAGGGCGGGGAGCCGACGCTGCTGGGGCTGGAAACCTTTCGCCGCATCGTCGCCTGGCAGCGCGGGCACGCCCCCGGGCGGCGCATCCACAATTCACTCCAGACCAACGGCACGCTGCTCGACGACGCCTGGGGGGCCTTCCTGCGCGAGGAAAACTTTCTCGTCGGCATCAGCATCGATGGTCCGCGCTTGCTGCACGATCCCTACCGGGTGGACGCGGCCGGCCACGCGACGTGGGAAAAAGTCCGTCGCGGGCTTCGCATCCTCCGTCGTCACCAGGTTGAGTTCAATACCCTCACGGTCGTGCATCGGCGCAACTGTCGCCAGCCCGAGGAAATTTACGGCTTTCTGCTCTCCGAGGGCGCGCGTCACCTGCAATTCATCCCGCTGGTCGAGCGCAAGGCCACGCCGGCCGAACTGGCGGCGGGGCTGCACCACGGCGCGCCCGATTCCACCCGCCTGACGCCCGCCGCCGACGCGGCCGGGGCGGTGAGCAATGAGTCGGTGCCGGCCGGGCGTTTCGGGGCATTTCTCAACGCGGTCTTTGATCGCTGGGTGCGCCACGACGTGGGGCGGGTTTTTGTGCAGCAGTTCGACTCCGCGCTTTCCGCCTGGGTGGGAGCGGGGCCGACGATGTGCGTCTTTTCCGAACGCTGCGGCCGCGCGCTCGCGCTGGAGCACGACGGCGGGGTGTATTCGTGTGATCATTACGTTTATCCCGAGCATCGCTTCGGCGTGATTCCTGCCGACTCCCTGGCGGCCCTGGCCAACTCGCCCGCCGCCGCCCGGCTGGGCGAGGAAAAGGCGCGGCTCTCCTCCGCCTGTCTGGGTTGCCGGCATCGTTTCGCCTGCCACGGAGATTGCCCCAAGCACCGCTTCATCGCGGCCCCGGCCGACGGGGCGCCGCTGAGCTATCTTTGCGGCGATTACCACGCGTTTTTCAGCCACGTCGCGCCGACGATGGAGCGCATGGCCGCCTTGCTCCGCGCGGGCCGCGCGCCGGCCGAGATCATGGCGGGGGCGCGTTGAGCGGCGGGGCCGCGCTCAATCCTTGAATTGCCGGCCGGGGGCGCGCAGGTTTTGCGGCAAACACCATGCCGCTCATCGCCAAGCTCACCGAGAAACTGCAGCGTCACCCCAAGCGCGTCGTCTTCGCCGAGGGCGCCGACCCGCGCATCATCCAGGCAGCCCGCCAGTGGGTGACCCGCCGCATGGGCGCACCCATCCTCCTGGGCGATCGCGCCGCGATCAAGGACGCGGCCGCCAAGCTCGACATCAACCTCCAGGGCATCCGCATCATCGAGCCCGCGCGCAGCGAGGACCTGCCGGCGTTTATCAGCCAGCTCGAGCAGATCCGGCGCATCAAGGGCATCAAGGCGGCCGAGGCGGAGGAGGCGCTCAAGAACAGCGGCTACTTCGCCACCATGATGGTCGCCACCGCGCAGGCCGACGCGCTCGTCTCGGGCGGCACGCTTTCCGCCGCGAGCGCGCTGCGTCCCATTTTCCAGATCATCCCGCGTCTCGCCGGGGTGGAGCACGCCTCCTCGCTGATGATTCTCGATTTTGACGAGAAAAAAGTCGGCTCCGACGGCGCACTTTTCCTTTCCGATTGCGGCGTCATCCCCGAGCCCACGGCCGAGCAGCTTTGCGACATCGCGCTCTCCACCGCCAGCATCGCGCGCCACCTCACCGGCGAGATTCCGCGCGTGGCGATGCTCAGCTATGCGACCCACAGCACCTCGAACCACCCCGCGCTCGTGAAGGTCCGCCACGCCACCGAGCTGGCCCGCGCCAAGGCCAAGTCGCTGATGCTCGAGATCGAGATCGACGGCGAGATCCAGGTGGACGCCGCGCTCGACGAGGTCGTCGCCCGCACGAAGAAGGTCACCAGCTCGGTGGGCGGACGCGCCAACGTGCTGATCTTCCCCGACCTCAACTCGGCCAACATCGCCTTCAAGCTCGTGCAGCTTCTGGCTGGCGCCAACTCCTTCGGCCAGATCCTCACCGGTCTGAGCAAGCCCGCCGCCGAGATCTCCCGCGGCGCCTCTGCCCACGACGTGTTCGGCGCCGCCGCCATCGTGGCCACGCAGGCCATCGATCAACGCCTGCTCTACGGCACTCGCTAAGCGCGCCGTCCCCCGCGTCCGCCCTTCGCGCCCAGACCATGGCCTCCGCCTCGCCGCATCCATCCGCCCACGCCGCTCCGCCCGCGATCCAGCCCGAGGGCACGCCCAACCCCTTCGTGCAGCCCGCGCTGCCGCTGCTCACGACCCCGACAAACACGATAACCAAGCGCGTGTTTGTCGCGGCCACGCGCATGAACGACGGCAAGACCACCACGTGTCTCGGCCTCTACGGCGCGCTTCAGTCCCGGTTCCCGCGCGTCGGTTTCATCAAGCCGGTGGGCCAGCGTTTCGTCGATGTGCAGGGCCAAAAGATCGACGAGGACTCGGTGTTGCTCGACTCGATTTTCCAAGTGCGCGTGCCGATCGAGAGCATGAGCCCGGTGGCCATCGACAGCACCTTCACGCGGCGGTTTTTGGAAAACCCCTCCGCGCTTCTGCCCGGGCTGGAGGACCGCATCTGCCGCGCCTTTGACCGCGTGTCGTGGGAAAAGGATTTCACCATCATCGAGGGCACGGGTCACGCGGGCGTAGGCTCGGTGTT
>JALOTV010000362.1 GCA_025457685.1 Opitutaceae bacterium | reverse complement strand
GGTGGCGCGGAGGCCGGTGGAGATTTTGGTGAACATCGTGCGGGTGACGCTGCTCATCAACCTGCTGATGGTGGCGTCGGAATTGTTCACCGAACTCTATTCGGGCGGCAGTCACACGGCGTCGGGGCATTACCTGTTTTTCGGGCTGCACGGAGCGAATGCGTTGGTGCCGTGGATCTGGTCGGCGGTGGCAATGGGGGTGGTGGCGGCGGTGATGTTTTTGCGACCGGGCGCGGCGGAGCGACCGGTGTGGTTGACCGTGGCGTGCGCGCTGGCCTTTGCGGGCATCTGGATCGAGAAAGGCATGGGCTTGATCGTGCCGGCCTTCATCCCCTCGACGCTGCACGAGATCGTGGAATACTTCCCGAGCCTGGTGGAATGGCAGATCACGGCGGGAATCTGGGCTTGGGGGCTGTTGATCCTGACCGTGGCGCTAAAGATCGCGTTGCCCATCCTGCGCGAGCCGCATCCGGAAACGGGCTCGCGAAGCGGGCCCCACACGAATTAAAGATATTTATTACTCATGATGCATTTCGGCAAAACGGCGCAGACCGCGATCTCGGCGATGAGCCTGCTGGCGGAGATCCACGACGGCGGGAAGACCAAGCTGAGTTCGGCGGAGATCGCGGCGCGGCGGGGCCTGCCGCAGCCGGTGGTGGCGAAGGTGCTCACCATCGTGTCGTCTCTCGGGCTGGTGGATGGCACCCGCGGGCCGGGCGGCGGATATTGGTTAAAAAAGTCGCCGGAGAAAATCTCGTTGCTCGACATTATCAGAGAGTTCGAGCGGGAAGATTCGGGCGTGATGTGTCCTTTCGGACCAAACTGGTGCGGGAGCGGTGAGCCTTGTCCCATGCACAACGATTTGGTGCGGCTGGGAGCGGAGTGGACGAAGTATCTGCGCGAAACGACCCTGGAGGTGTTTCAGCACGGCGAGGCGAAAGGCCCACTTAAAAAGAGCCCGGGCAAGACGGCTAAAAAGTAACGATCCGGCCGGGACGGAAATCCGAACGGACAATTCCCCGCTTGCGCTTCCCTTCCGGAAATTTCGCGGTCTCCTTCGAGTTTATCGGAATAATCACATGAAAGTGCGAGACAGCGGCATGCCAGAGCAGACGTATTGGGAGAGCCTGTTCGACGTGGAGGGCATGCTCGACGAGATGTGTGTCGACCCGCAGACCGGCGATGTCGCGGAACTCGGGTGCGGCTACGGCACCTTTACCCTGCCGACGGCGCTTCGCATCAACGGAACTCTGCACGCTTTCGACATCGAGGCTGAAATGATCGCGCTGACTCGCGCTCGCGCGGCGAACGCCGGCGTCGGAAATATACGCCTGGAACTACGCGATGTGGTCGCCGATGGCTTCGGACTCCCGGCCGCCAGCGTGGACGCCGTCCTCTTGTTCAACATCCTGCACCTGGAAAATCCGCTCAATCTGCTGCGTCAGGCCGCCCTCATCGTGCGGCCAGGCGGGCGAGTCGTCGCGATACACTGGCGCTCGGATGTCGCCACGCCCCGAGGCCCGGCGCTTCCCGTCCGGCCGCGCCCGGAGCAAATCGCCGAATGGGCGTCTGCCGTCGGCCTTGCGCCAGCCCCCGCTCGATTATTACCGCCTTGGCACTTTGGGATCGCGCTGACCAAGGCAGCATGAGGTCACGCGCGGCTTTGCGCGGCGCGGGTTGACCTGGATCAAGGACAGGCGGCGCGCCATGCCCTACGCTGTCGCATGGAAATCCCGTCCGTTCCCGACTCACCGCTCCCCGTGTTGATCCAAGGGGGCATGGGCATCGGCGTCTCGCATTGGAAACTCGCCCGCGCCGTCGCGCGGACCGGCCAGCTCGGCGTCGTCTCGGGCACAGCGGTCAACAGCCTGCTTTGCCGCCGCCTTCAGGAAGGCGACGCCGAGGGCGATATTCGCCGCGCCTTAGCGGCTTGCCCGCTGCGCGCGGCGGCGGAGCGTGTGCTCGCGCGCTACTTTGTGCCCGGCGGCTTGCCCGCCGATGCGCCCTACCGCCTCACCCCGCTTTATTCCCTGCGCAGCCCGCGCGAGCTGATCGAGATAACGGTCGTCGCCGCCTTTGTGGAGGTGTTCCTCGCCAAGGAGGGCCACGCCGGTCCGGTTGGCATCAATCTGCTGGAAAAAATCCAACTGCCCACGCTGCCCACCCTCTACGGGGCCATGCTCGCCGACGTGGACTACGTGCTCATGGGCGCGGGCATCCCGCGCGCCATTCCCGCCGTGCTCGACGCCTTCGCCTCCGGCCGGGCCGCCGAGCTTCGCATCGAGATCGCGGAGCGCCCCGGGATCGACGCGCCTGCGGAAATCGCGCGGCTAGATCCGGCCGATTTCGGCGAAACCCCACCGCGCCCGCTTCGGCGCCCGAGCTTCCTTGCCGTCGTCTCGGCCGCCGCCGTGGCCCTCACCCTGGCGCGCAAGGCCTCCGGTCGGGTGGACGGTTTTGTCATCGAGGGTGCGAGCGCCGGCGGGCACAACGCGCCTCCGCGCGGCGGCGCGCGCGACGCCCAGGGACAGCCAATCTACGGACCGCGCGACGAGGTGGATCTCGCCGCGATCCGCGCCCTCGGTCTGCCTTTTTGGCTGGCCGGTTCCTTCGCCAGCGCGGAGCGCCTGCGCGAAGCCCGGGCGGCCGGCGCGCAAGGCGTGCAACTTGGCACGGCCTTCGCGTTTTGCGAGGAGTCGGGCGTCGCGCCCGAACTGCGCGCGCGCATCGTGGCCCGAAGCCTGTCCGGATCGCTCGAAGTGCTCACCGACGCGCGCGTTTCCCCCACCGGCCTGCCCTTCAAAGTGGCGACCGTGCCGGGCACCCTCTCCGAACCGGACGTGTATGAAGCGCGCGAGCGACGCTGCGATCTCGGCTACCTGCGCCAGCCCTATCGGCGCGAGGACGGCACCGTGGGTTATCGTTGTCCGGCCGAACCGGTGGCGGATTACGTGCGCAAAGGTGGCGACCTGGCCGACACCGTCGGCCGCAAATGTCTTTGTAACGGATTGCTCGCCACCGCCGGC
>JALOTV010000077.1 GCA_025457685.1 Opitutaceae bacterium | reverse complement strand
CGCGGCCGCCGCCGGCAGCGGCGGAGCTGAAGTATTCGAGGCGGAGGGTGGCGGGCTGGTTGGCGGTGAGGGCGATGGTGGCGGAGGCCTCGGCGAGGGGGCCGGCGGTCCAACGGTTGATGAGGAGCTGGTCGTTGACCCAGAGGCGGACGCCGTCGGCGGCGTTGACGAAGAACGTGTGGGTGGCAGTGGAGGCGGGGAGGACGGTGCCTTCCCAGCGGGCGCTGAAGGTGATGCCGCCGAGCGAGTCGAAGGGGGATTCAGGCGGGAAGGTGAAATCCTGCGTGGTCGGGGGGACGGTATCGGGGTCGATGACGATGGCCTCGGTGCGGCGGGCGCGCCAGGTGAAGTCGACGGAGGGATCGACGCGGCGTTCGCTGGTGCCGGTGAGGTCGGCGTTGTCGAAGTAGGTGGCGGCGAGGCCGGAGCCGCCGGTGGCGTCGCGCCAGACGAAGGTGACGAGGGACTGGGCGGGAATGGTGTATTCGACGCGGCGGCCGGCGTCCTCGACGGTGATGGTGCGGTTGCCGCCGCTGTCGTTGGCGGCGACGAGGACATTGGAGCCGTCGGGGTTTTGGTAGGCGGCGTAGAGGATGTTGCCGGTGAAGACGCGGGTGATCGGGTCGCGGGGGTTGTTGGTGCCGATGCGGACGGCGCCGCGGCGGATGAATTTGGAGAAGTGGCCGGTCTCGTAGTATTCGGCGTAGAGCTCGTAGTCCTTGCCGTCGGGGGAAATGCGGACGAAGGGGCGGTCGCCGGTCGAGGCGGCGGTCGAGCATCCAGACGGCGTTGGTGCGGGCGTTGTTGAGGGAAGGCACCAGGAAGATGTTGCGGGCGTGCCACATGAGGGAGCCGCCGAAGCCGCGGTTGGGGAGGAGGCCGGTCTGCTCGGTGAAGTAAACGGCCTTGTCGGGGTGGGCGTCCACGAACTGGTAGATATCGGACGTGGTGCCGGCGTAGGCGTGGAAGGCGGCGCCGTGTATCCAATTTCTGGCGACGGGGTCGTTGAGGACGGCGATGGGGTAGGCGAGGTTGTCGCAGTTGTGGTCCCAGGCGAGGATGCGGGCGGAGAAGCCGGCCTGGTCGAGGGCGGGGCCGAGGGCCTTGGCGAAGTCGATCTGGTCGGCGACGTCCATGCGCATGCCCTGATACCAGTAGGGCTCGTGCTGGGGCTCGTTCTGCATGGAGAGCAGGGAGACGCCGAGGCCGCGGGCATTCCATTCCTGGAGCCAGCGGACGAAGTAGTTGGCGTAGACGCCGTAATACTCGGGCTTCAGTTTACCGTAGCCAAGGTTGCCGGAGGTTTTGATCCAGGCGGGAGCGGACCAGGGGGTGCCGAGGACTGTGACCTCGGGGTTGAGCTCCTTGGCGCGCTGGACCATGGGGATTTTCCACTCGAGGTCGCCGTTGATGGAGAACTTGGAGAGGGTGGGGTCGGTCTGGCCGGAGGGGAGGTCGTTGTAGGTGCGGTCGGGGCCGACGAGGCCGGTCTCGCCCATGGGGACGCGGAGGAGGCTGAGGCCGATGCCGCTGGAGCGGGAGAAGAGGCGGCGCATGATCTCGTCGCGCACGGCGGGGTCGGCCTCGGTCCAGAGAGCGGGCATGCGCATGGAGGCTCCGAAGCCCTCGATGGGTTGGAAGCGCTGGGTCTCGTCGACGACGGCGTTGTCGGTGCGGGCGGCGAGGGAGGTGCTCCAAGCGAGGTCGGCCTGACGTTCGAGGAGCTTGGTGGCGTCGCCGGTGGTGACCCAGACCTGGACCACGCCGGGGGCGGGCGGGGCGGGTGCGGGCTCTGGATCGAGCGAGCCGGAGGCGAAGCCGAGGGCGCAGGCAATGAACAGCAGCGGGGCGAGCTGGCGGAGGCGCATGGGGTGGTTAACCGGAAGAGTTATCGGTAACTATATCGGCACACGCAGCCTCAGGGCAATATGCACAGGTAAGTGATCTACATGTATAATAACGAAGGCCTCGCGCTAAGGCTGAGGCGGGGCTGCGCAAATCAAACTGGCCGCAACGTGTTCAGGGCACGGGGACTTGGTCGAAGGCGGCGGAGGTGTTTTCCAAGGGATATGTGTCGATCGACGACTGGTTGGCATGGAGCGCCCGATATCGGGCGGCGGTGGGCCAGTGATCTATGTGCCGCACCACGCTGACGAGATCGTGGCGCTAGGCGACGAGGTGGTGTGTCTGGAGCGCGGGGCGGCGACGCGACGCGGACGGCCCGACGAGGTGTTTGTGCCGCAGAAGCCCCGCTACGGTTTGGCGCCGGAACGAGCTTAGGCGGGGGAGATGGCGACGGCGCAGGCTTTGTAGCTGGGCTGGCGCGAGTGGGGGTCGAAGACGGGGGCGGTGAGGCGGTTCATCTCGGCGTGGTGCATGGGCATGAACACCTGGCCGGGCTGGACGGTCGCGGTGATCGCGACGGTGGCCGCAGCCTCGCCGCGACGGGAGCGGATGCGGACGCGTTGGCCGGAGGAAAGGCCGAGGCGAGCGGCGTCGGCGGGGTGGACTTCGATGAGTTGGGCGCGCGGGGCGAGTTTGCGGAGGATGGCGCTTTTGTCGGTGCGGGATCCGGTGTGCCACTGGGCGGAGCTACCGCGCCCGGTGTTGAGCAGGAACGGATACTCGGCGCAGGGGGGCTCGGGCGCGGGGCGCGGGGCGTCGAAGTGGAAGACGGCGCGGCGGGATGGGGTGAAGAATCGGCCGTCGGCGAAGAGGCGGCGTTCGCGGGACGGAGAGGTGGGAGCGTAGGAGCCGAGCTGGGGCTCGGCGTTCCCGGGGGACGGAAACGGCCACTGGATGCCGCCTTCGCGCTGGAGGTGGTCGTAGCCTTCGACGCCGGTGAAGTCGCAGGGTTGGCCGCGACTCAGCTCGCGGAGGAGGCGGAAGGTCGCCTCGGGGCTCGACCAGGCGCGGAAGAGGTCGCCGCAGCCCCAGGCCTCGGCGATGAGTTTGAAAATGGCGAAGTCGGCGAGGGCCTGGCCGGGGGCGCGGCGGACTTTGCGAATAACGCCGAGGCGGCGCTCGGAGTTGATGAGCACGCCCTCCTTCTCGCCGGTGCCGGCGGCGGGGAGGACGAGGTCAGCCATTTGTGCCATCTCGGTGTTGGCGTAGAGGTCCTGGACGACGAGAAAGTCGAGTTTGTCGCGCAGGGCGTGGACGCGGTTTTGGTTGGCCCAGCTGTGGGCGGGGTTGGTGGCGATGACCCAGAGGCCGCGGATGTCGCCGCGGTCGATGCCGTCGAGGATCTGGTCGTAGGCCCAGCTTTTCTCCGTGGGAATGCGAGCGGTATCGATTTTTAGGATACGGGAAACCTTTTCGCGGTGGGCGGGGTTGGAGAAGTCGTGGCCTCCGAGGAGGGAAGTGACGTTGCCAAAGAGGCGCGAGCCCATGGCGTTGCACTGCCCGGTGATGGAGTTGGCGCCGGTGCCGGGGCGGCCGATCTGGCCGGTCATGAGGGCGAGGTTGATCAGGGCCTGCGCGGTGCGGGTGGACTCGTGGCCCTGGTTGACGCCCATGGTCCACCAGTAGGAGACGCGTTTGGTGCGGTCGGCGAGGAGGGCGGCGACTTCTTCGAGTTGAGCGAGAGGGAGGCCGGACTCGGCGGCGGCGAGGGAGAGCGGGTAGTCGGCGAGGAAGGCGCGGAATGCGTGGAAGTTTTCCGTGTGGGCGGCGATGAAGTCGGGGTCGGCGCCGCCGAGTTCGAGGACGCGGGAGGCGAGGCCGTAGAGGAGGACGAGGTCGCTTTTGGGGCGGAGCGGAAGGTGGTGGGTGGCGCACTGGGCGGTCTCGGTGCGGCGGGGGTCGAGGACGATGATGCGCGGGTTGCGTTTGTTGCGCATGACGCGCTGCCACATGATGGGGTGGGCGATGCAGGGGTTGGCGCCGACGAAGACGAGGACGTCGCTCTCCTCGAAATCGGCGTAGGTGAAGGGCGGGGCGTCGAAGCCGAAGGACTGTTTGTAGGCCACGTGGGCGGTGGCCATGCACTGGCGGGTGTTGGAGTCGCAGTGGAGGCCGTCCATGCCGAATTTGAAGAGGGCGCCGAGGAGGGCCATTTCCTCCATCGGGATCTGGCCGGTGGAGAGGAAGGCGAGGGAGTGCGCGCCGTGGGCGGACTGGATGCCTTTGAAATTTTGGACGAAGGCGGCGAGGGCGACGGGCCAGGAGACGGGTTCGAGGCGGCCGGTGGTTTTGTTGCGCAGGAGGGGTGTGGTGGCGCGGTCGGGGGAGTCGAGGACGGCGAGGGATTCCCAGCCTTTGGGGCAGGCCATGCCGAGGTTGACGGGGTAGCGGTCGTCGGGGCTGAGGTTGAGGGCTTGGCCGTCGGGGCCGAGGTGGATTTTTAGCGAGCAACCGGTGCTGCAGAAGCCGCAGATCGAGGTGGTGGTGGCAGTGGGGGCGAGGCGGGCGGGGACTTGGGGGAGGCCGAGGCCGAAGTCGGCGGGGCGGCGCACGAGCTCGGAGGTCATCGGGCCTTCGTGGGCGCGGAGGCGGAGGAGGGAGGTGTTAAGCGCGGACGACACGGAGGGCACGGAGAGCGGGAAGAGCGACAGAGGACAGAGCGACAGACGGGCTAGGCAGGGACGCCGGGCATTTTGGGGGAATCGACGGCGCGGAAGTAGAGCAGGCGCTCGGCGAGTTCGCCGGCGGCGAAGGCAAGGAGGGCGGGGAGTGGGTGAAGGAAAAAGAGGGGAAGCGAGAGGAGGCCGAGGGCGAGGCGCGTGTGGTGGACGCGGCGAAGAGGGCCGGCGTGGAGGCGGGCGGAGATCGGCGAGGCGCGGAGGAGCACGTGTTCGAGGAGGAGTTTTAAGGTGAGCGCGAGGGCGGCGGCGGGGGCGGAGAGGAAGGCGAGGGCGGAAACTAGGACGGTGCCGGCCATGCGGGCTGCGGTGTTGGACGGGCGCCAGAAGTGGCGGTGGGTGTCGATGTAGAGCATGCCGCTGCTGATGACCCCGAGCGTCATCAGCACCAAACCGGAATGACCAATGACCAAGGACCAAGGTCCAAGGGCGGAGGCGAACGTGACGAACGGGGCGGGGAGGGGGAGCGACGAGAGGTAGGGGAGGGAGGCGGTGAGGGCGACGAGGGGGAAGGCGGCACCGAGGACGACCGCCTCGCGGGAGAGCCAGGAGCGGCGGAGGCCGAGGAAGACGCGCCAGGCGCGCAGGGGCTGGCCGAGGTGGGCGACGCTGGCGGCGAGGGCGGCGGCGAAGAGGGCGGCCGAGGCGGGGGCCAGGAGCGTGAAGCCGGGTGAAAGGGGCGAGGCCAGCAGCAGGCCGAGGGAGAGCTGGGTGCCGACGAGGAGGAGAACCAAGGGCCAGTGGGCGGGTTGAACGCTGAGGGTATCGGCGTCGGCGGCGCGAAGGGACTGCGGTAACTGTTTTTTGGATACGTAGCGGGTGGTGGGGCGGGTGATGGAGGACGGAGGGACGGCGGCGGAGGCGAGGAGGCCGAGCTGGGGCTCGGCGTTCCCGGGAGCGGGGATTGTGACGATGCGGATGGCGTGGGTGGGGCAGGCCTGGGCGCAGGCAGGGGCTTCGCCGGCAGCGAGGCGGCCGTGGCACATGTCGCATTTGCGGACGATGCCGAGGCGTTCGTTATACTTGGGGACGTCGTAGGGGCACTTGAGGACGCAGTAGCTGCAGCCGATGCACTGGTCGTCGAGGTGGCGGACGATGCCGGTGGCGGGGTCCTGCTCGTAGGCTAGGACGGGGCAACCGTTGAGGCAGCCGGGATCGGCGCAGTGGTGGCAGGCGGTGGTGACGGTTTGGGAGAAAGCGGCCTCACCAAGGTGAGGCCCTGCATCGGGTGTGAGGACGAGGCCGACATCGCGGAAGGATTCGTGTTCGTCGAGGCCGTTGAGGGAGTGGCAGGCGGTGACGCAGGCTTTGCAGCCGGAGCAGGCGTCGAGATCGACCTCGAAGGCGTAGCGTTCGCCGGGGCCGGGGGTGGTGAGGGGGATGAGGTCGCGGAAGTGGTCGCCGCGAAAGGCGGCGGGCTGGGCGTCGTAGGTGGCGGCGGCGCGGGCGGCGGGGGTGACCAGGCGCTGCTGGTCGGCGAGGAGTTCGGCGAGGTAGGCGTCGAGGCTGCCGACGGGAGATGGGGCGCCGGATGCGGGCGCGACGGTGACGGCCTGACCAAGGTCAGGCCCTACGGGCGGGTATGGCTGGCGCGGGGCGACCATCAGTAGACGTCGCGCTGGTAGCGCTTGGCGGTCTTGAGGGACTGGACGTAGGCGGCGGCCTCGGCGGGGGTCTTGTTGCCGGCGCGTTCGACGACTTGGTGGAGGGCGGCGTCGACGTCCTTGGCCATGCGGGAGGCGTCGCCGCAGACGTAGACGTGGGCTCCTTGCTCGAGCCAGGCGAAGAGCTCGGCGGCGTTTTCCAGCATGCGGTGCTGGACGTAGATTTTTTCCGCTTGGTCGCGGCTGAAGGCGAGGTCGAGACGGGTGAGGACGCCGCAGGCGCGGAGGGCGTGGAGCTCGTCGGCGTAGAGGAAGTCGGTGGCGGCTTTTTGGTCGCCGAAGAAGAGCCAGTTTTTTCCGGGGGCTTGGGTGGCGGCGCGTTCTTCGAGGAAGGCGCGGAAGGGGGCGATGCCGGTGCCGGGGCCGACCATGATCATGGGCGCGGCGGGGTCGGAGGGCGGGCGGAAGGCTTTGTTGGAGTGGACGAAGACGCCCACTTTGCCGAGGGCGAGGGCGCGTTCGGCGAGGAAGGTGGAGCAGGCGCCTTTGCGGGCGCGGCCGGCGAGTTCGTAGCGGACGGCGCCGACGGTGAGGTGGACTTGGCCGGGGTGGGCCTTGGGCGAGGAGCTGATGGAGTAGAGGCGGGGCGCGATGGGTTTGAGCGCGGCGGCGAAGGCGGTGGGCGCGGGTGTGTTTGCGGCGGCGAGGAGGGCGTCGATGACGTGATGGGGCGCGGGGGTGGTGGCGGCGAGGCCGAGGAGATCGAGCAGGGCGGGGGTGGGTTTGCCGAGTTCGAGGCATTCGGTGAGGGCACGGCGGAGCGGGAGTTCGCCGGATTTGGTGGCGACGGCTTCCTCGCCGTCGGCACCGAGGGCGGCGAGCACTTCGGCGACGAGGGCGGGGCAGTTTTGCGGGATGACGCCGAGGGCGTCGCCGGCTACGTAGGCGAGGGCGGGGCCGGCGGCGGAGAGGTCGAATTCGACGTGGTTGACCTCTTTCGCGGAGCCGGGGGCGTTGAGCGCGCGGACGGCGAGGAGGGGGGCGGGGAAGGGGTTGGATTTGGAGTAGGTGATTTTGGGTTGCGGAGCTTCTCGACCTGAAGCCTGAAGGCCGAGCTGGAGCTCGGCGTTCCCAGGGGAGGCAGGGGCGAAGGCGGCTAGGGCGGCGTGGAGCCAGGAGTCGAAGGTGGCGTCGTAGTCGGTGTCGCAGTCGGCGCGGGGGTGGACGCGGGTGGCGCCGCGTTTTTCGAGGTAGGTGTCGAAGTCTTTTCCGGCCTGGCAGAAGAGGGTGTAGTTGGTGTCGCCGAGGGCGCAGACGGAGTAGCGGACGGCGGCCAAAGCGGGGGCGGTGTCGGTGGCGAGGGCGGTGTGGAGAGCCTTGGCGCTATCGGGTGGTTCGCCGTCGCCGTAGGTGGAGGTGATGAAGAGCAAGTTGGAGTGCGCTTGTAGGGACTCGGCGGATACGGTGGAGACGTCGAGGATGGCGGGAGCGAAGCCGCGGGAGGAGGCGGTCTTGGCGGCTTTTTTGGCGAGCGATTCGGCGGTGCCGGTCTGGGTGGCGTAGAGGATGGTGAGGGGAGTGAGGGCGGCGGGGGCGGCCGAGGCTGCGGGCGCGGAGCCGGAGAAGAGGCCGGCGAGGAAGCCGTTGAGCCAGGCGCGCTGCTCGGGCGTGAAGGGGGCGGTCTCGGGGATGACGGGAACGGGCATGGAAAAAATGGATTAACTGAGGAGTTCTTGGAGCTGTTTCACTTCGTGGCGGCGGGTCCACTGGACGAAGGTCTCGCCGCGCTGGCGGTGGGTTTGCCAGGCGGTGAGGACCTTCACGACGGTGTCGAGGAGCTCGGTGGCGCGGACGCCTTTGAAGATCTCGCGGGCGATGCCTTGCTCCTGGTCCATGCCGCCGCCGAGGACCAGGTGGTAGCCTTCGTCGCCGTCGGCGAGTTTGGTGGATATGAAGCCGATGTCGCCGGCGTAGTGCTGGGCGCAGCTGTGGGCGCAGCCGGTGACGTGGATGTTGACCGGTTGGTCAATCGTGATGCGCGAGGGTAGGCGTCGGATGAGGTCGAGGGCGTGGGCCTTGGTGTCGGCGGAGGCGTATTTGCAGCCCCAGCTGCCTGTGCAGGCGATGATGCCGCCGGTGGCGAGGGAGGCCTCTTGGTAGAGGCCCATGGCGACGACGGCGCGTTCGACGGTGGGGAGGAAGGATTCGGGGAGGTGGGGGATGAGGACGTTTTGCCAGGCGGTGAGGCGGAGTTCGCTTTTGCCGTAATGGGCGGCGAGGTCGGCGAGGCGGTGCATCTGTTTGGGCGTGAGGCGGCCGACGGGGCAGCCGACGCCGAGAGAGTAGGTGTGGGGCTCGCGTTGGCGGCGGGCGCCGATCCAGGCGTGTTTCTCGGCGGGGCGGCGGGGTTCGCAGGCCTCGGTGGGGACACGGGCGAGCGGGAAGGGGACGCGTTTGGCGGTCTCGGCGAGGAACCAGTCCACGCCCTTGGCTTCGAGGAGGTATTTGAGGCGGGCTTTTTTGCGGTTGGTGCGGTCGCCGTGGTCGATGAAGACGCGCATCATGGCGATGGCGACGGGGACGGCCTGGTCGGGCGCGAGGTAGAGGCCGGTGTCGCGGGCGAAGTCTTTGTGGCCGGTGATGCCGCCGAGGAGGACGCGGAAGCCGGTGCCGGGTGCGGCCTGACCGAGGTCAGGCCCTGCGGGGCGGAGGCGGGTGGCGATGAAGCCGATGTCGTTGGTGTCGGCGGCGACGGAGAGGCTGCCGCCGTTGTCGAAGGAGATGTTGAACTTGCGCGGGAGGTCGAAGAGGTCGCGCTGGTTGATGACGTAGTGGTGGAGGGCGAGGGCGTAGGGGCGGACGTCGAGCACTTCGTCTGGCGCGAAGCCGCTGTCGGGCGAGGCGGTGATGTTGCGGAGATTATCGGCGCCGGAGCCGCGCGAGCTGAGGCCGAGCTCGGCGAGGCGCATGAGGACGCGGACGGTGTCGCGGGGCTTGATCTCGCGGAGCTGGAGGTTGCCCCGGGTGGTGACGTGGGCGTAGCCGCCGGCGAGTTCGTTCGCGAGGTCGGCGAGGCCGTGGAGTTGGTGGCTGGTGATGGAGCAGCCGGGGAGGCGGAGGCGGAGCATGTAGCTCTGCTGGGCGGGGGCGACGTGGAAGAGGCCGTGCCAGCGGAAGCGGTAGTTGTGCTCGGCGTCGGGGGCTTTGTCGGCGGAGGCGTGGGCGAGGAGGCGCTCCCAGCCGTCGAGCGGGTGCTCGGCGTGTTTCCATTTCTCCTGCTGGCAGAGGTCGTCGACGGGGGTGGAGTGAAAGCGTGCGGGGGCGGGGGCTGGGGCGGCCTGACCAAGGTCAGGCCCTACGGATTTGTTTCCGAGGTGGCCGGTGGTGGCGAGGGCGGCGAAGAAGCCTTGGAGGTATTCCTTCTGGTCGGGGCGGAAGGGGGTGGAGGCGGGCGCGGGCGTCTCGGGCAGGGCGAGGGACATGGGCCCCGAATTAGCACCGGCGGTGCCACGGGAGGCGGAGTGAGTTATTTGTTGGGTGAATTAAACGCGGGGTAATGATGAGGCGTTTTGATTATTTGGGCGGAAATGAAAAGGCCCCGCCGGGGTGGGCGGGGCCGAGGCAACCTGACGGATGTCAAACCAAGCGGGACAAGCGGAGCAGGGTTCGGGGGGGGGGCGGGATGAGGAGGCGAGGTCTCGGTGGGTGGATCAGTAGGCGTAGTCGATCTGGAGCCAGTATTTGTCGGTGTCGGCGCGGAGGGCGGCGGTGGGCGCGGCGGAGTCGCCGGTGTAGAGGGCGGCTTTGGCGGTGGCGCTGAATTGTTTGTTGAAGGTGTAGGTGAGCTGGAGGTCGAGTTCGGTGCCGAAGGCGACGCCGGTCTCGTCGGACTCGAACCAGTGGTAGAGGCCGGTGAAGGCGAGGTTGGCGGGGAGGGCGGCGGTGGCCTTCAGGTAGGTGTCCTCGAGGCCGCCGTCGGGGGTGGCGAGGAATTTGTCGGCCCAGCCGTTGTGGGCGTGGAGGGTGGAGAGGGGCGTCTTAAAGCCGGAGCCGGCGCGACCATCGTCGGAGCCGAGGACCTCGTAGCCGAGGGAGAGGGTGTAGTTTTTGAGGAACTTGGCGCCGAGTTCGCCGAGGTAGTAGTCGGATTGGTAGTTGAGGGCGCTGGAGGCGTAGTCGCGCTGGGTGGCGTATTCGATGCGGTAGAGGGCGGAGATGTCGTCGGTGATCTTGGGGGAGCCGGCGAAGCTGGCGCCATAAGTCTGGGAGGAGTGGGCCTTGGCGAGGTCCTCGGTCTCGGGGAAGTCGAGGAGGTAGGCGTAGCCGGTGAGGGTGCCGAAGGGGAGGCCGGCGTAGCTGGCGTTGGCGATGTGGGAGTCGCTGTTCCAGTCGTATTGGGCGGCGCGGTCATCGAACACGCGGTTGACCTTGCTCAGGTAGGCGTAGGTGAGGGTGAGCTTGTCGAAGCTTTTGTCCTGGAGGACGGCGGCATCGAAGGTCTGCTGATTCTGGCGCCAGGCGACGTCGCCGACGAAGCGGGCGTTGTCGAGGTTGATGCGCTGGCGGCCGAGGGTGGCCTTGGTCTTTTCGTGGGTGTAGGAGAGCCAGGCTTGGTTGAGTTCGTAGATCTCGGGGTCGGCGACGGTGGCGTAGCGGGAGGCGTTGGTGCCGGTGCCGTCGTAGTAATCCGTGACGAGGGGAACGTTGGCCTCGCCCTCGACCATGGCCTGGAAGCCGGCGTAGGTGCCGGTGGTGTAGCCGGCGCGGACGCGGAAGGTGAGGGCGTCGGCATCGGTGAAGCCCTCCTGGTCGACGGTTTCGTAGCGGAGGCGGGCGTTGAGGGAGGGTTTGCCCTTGAGGAGCGCGTCCTGGAGGGAGGCGGGCGCGGGGGGCGTGGAGGCGACGACCGGAGCGGGCGCGGCGGTCTGGGCGGCGGCCTGGGCGCAGAGCGCGACGAGGCCCGCGGTGAGCGTGGCGAGTTTAGTTGGGCTGGTATGATGGCGGTGCATGGTAGTGGACGGGAAAATGAGGAAAATTAATGGGCGGGGAAGGAGGGAGGCGGGGAAGGTGAGGAAATGCCAAGAAACGGCAGGCGGGGGCGTCAGGCGGTGGCGAAGGCGTCCATGAGCCGGCGCAGTCCGGTGGGGGGCGGTTTGGCGGCCGGGGGCGACGGAAGGTCGGCGCGCGGGGCGGGGCGGTGGTGGCTGCGCTCGTTGAGGAAGTGGATGAGGTATTCGCGGGCCTCGTAGTAGGCGGGGTCCTCGAGGAGTTGGAGGCGGTTGCGGGGGCGGGGGAAGTTGACCTCGTAGATGTCGCCGACGGTGGCCTCGGGGCCGTCGCTCATCATGACGACGCGGTCGGCGAGGTAGAGGGCCTCGTCGACGTCATGGGTGACGATGAGGGCGGTCTTCTGGTCGCGCTGCCAGAGGTCGAGGAGGACGTCCTGGAGCTCCATCTTGGTGAGGTTGTCGAGCATGCCGAAAGGCTCGTCGAGGAGGAGCATCTTGGGGCTGAGGGCGAAGGCGCGGGCGATGCCGCAGCGCTGGCGCATGCCCTGGGAGAGCTCGGCGGGGCGCTTGTGCATGGCGTCGGCGAGGCCGACCACGGACATGTAGTATTCCGCGATCTGGCGGCGCTCGAGTTTGCTCGCGGTGTAGTAGACCTGGTCGATGCCGAGCATGACGTTCTCGAAGGCGGTGAACCACGGGAGCAGGCAGGGGGCCTGGAAAACCACGCCGCGGTCGGGGCCGGCGGAGTTGACCTCTTTGCCGGCGAGAATGATGCCGCCCTGCGAGACGTCGGTCAGCCCGGCGATCATGGACAACACGGT